>JAEUKU010000447.1 GCA_016794075.1 Rhodospirillaceae bacterium | reverse complement strand
TGCAGGACCAGCCGCCAATACGCATAGGCCCAGTTGATCGCGAAGGCGAGCGCGACCAGCTTGAGCTTGGCGACCGGCCCGAACTGCAGCGCGGGATTGGCGAGGATCGCAGCCAGCCGCCGGCGCGACGGGGTGAGGTTGTGATAGCAATAGCGCAAGCAATTGCGCCAGCCCGGCCGCCGGTCGCGCTCGCCGCCGACGACGCGGCGCGCCTTGATGAAGATCTCGCGATAGCTCGACCGCGCCGGGTGCTGGACCACGGCGTCGGGGGCATAGGCCAGGCGCAGCCCGGCGGCGCCGACGCGGCGCCCGAATTCGGCGTCGCCGCCCGATTTCAGCGCCCCGTTGAACGGTCCCACCCGGTCGAGCGTCGCGCGGTGGGTGAACATGTTGGCGGTGGCGGCATAGCTCTGCTGCTCGACATAGACCTGCTGCGGGAAGGCCAGCGCGATCTGGTAGAGCTCCGGAAGCGACGGCCTTCCGTCGTGATCCACCACCAGGTCGATCCTGCCGCCGATCATGGCGATCTCCGGATCGGCGGTCAGCGCGGCGACGCCGTTCGCCAGCCAATTGGGCTGCGGCCGGCAATCGGCGTCGGTGAAGGCGAATACCTCGCCGGTCGCGATCTTCACCCCGGCATTGCGGGCGTTGTAGGAGCCCGGCCGGGTCTCCGAGATGACGGCGACCTCGGGGTGCTCCGCGGCCAGCGCGCCGAGACTGAATTCCGGCGCGTTGTCGACGATGATGATCTCTCGCTCGCCCGGATAGGCTTGCGCGAGAATGCCCGCCAGGCAGCGTCGAATCCCCGCCTCGTCGTTGTAGACGGGGACCACGACCGACACGCGCGGCCAACGCGTCGCCGGGGCTCGTCCGCGATCGTTCGTGACCTCCGAGGGCATCGGCTATTGCTCCGGTTTCGGCAGCGGCCGCGCGCTCTTGCGCAACTTCAGCACCTCGCGCACGATGTCGCGCGCGAACAAGCCAAGCAAGGCCAGATACAGCAGGCCGCCGCCCGCCCCGATCAGCACCAGCCTGGCCAGCGGATGCAGGAAATCGGCAAGATAGAGATCGGCGGTCCAGGCCGCCACGCCGATGATCGCCGAGAACAGCCCCTGGCGCCAGACGGCGCGCCCCATCGACAGGGCGCTCTGTCCGACCAGCTTCAGCGATACATCCATGACATAGGAGGACAGCAGCGTGCTGGCCACGAAGCTGGCGATGGCGACCCCGACGATGCCGAACGAGACGCCGATGGAGAAGCCGACGACGTTGATGGTGGAGGCGATGAGTCCGTTGTTGCGCAGCTGCCGGGTATTGCCGAGCGCGGTCAGCAGCGTGCCGGTGTGATAGGCGACGATCTTCGCCATACCGGCCAGGGCCAGCCAGGCCAGCACGTCGGCCACGCGCTCCCACTGCGGGCCGAATACCACGTCGACGAACGGCACGCGCAGGCCCCAGACCAGGGCGAAACCGGGCCAGACCAGCACGGTGAGGAGCGAGATCATGGCGACGAATTGCCGGCCGATCTTCATGGGATCGTCCTGGCCGCTGCTGAAATGCGGCAGCATCACGCGGGTCACGATGCGCCCGATCGACATGATCGGCACGATCATGATCCGGTAGGCCATGGAATACCAGGCCAGCTCGGTGGCGCCGAGCAACCGGCCGATCAGGATGTTGTCGGCGTTGCCGGAAAAGTAGTTCACGGTGCGGAACACCAGCAGGTGGCTGGTGAAGTGCCACGTCTTTCCGAACTCCACGCGTGACCATTCGAAGCCGGGTCGCGCCTTGTTGCTGAACCAGCTCTGGAGCGTCGACAAAGTGACGGTGACGATGTGCTGGACGATCAGGGCATAGACGCCGAGGCCGAGCTTGGCCGCGACGATGGCGCAGCCCAGGCTGAAGGCACCGTTGATCAGTTCCTGGCGCACGAGGGTCTTGTAGCGGCGCTCCCTTTGCATCAGCGCGCGATGCATCGCGCCTGCGGTGCTGAGCGGAAAAACCACCGACAGGCCGATCAGCACGCCGGTCAGCCTGTCGTCGGCAAGCACATAGGCGCCGAGCGGGGCGGTTCCGGCGACGATAAGGCACAGTCCGAGGCCGATGCCCACGTTCATCCAGAAGATCGTGCTGATCAGCTGCTGATTGATCTCCTTGCGCTGGACCAGGGCGGTCGAGGTGCCGAAATCCTGGATGACCGCGGCGAAGGACGTGATGACGGAGGCCAGCGCGACCAGGCCGAAATCCGAGGGCGGCAGCAGCCGCGTCATGATCGCGATGCCCGCCAGCTGGATCACCAGCTTGCCGGCCTCGCCGATGGTGGTCCAGCTGAGGCCCGCGAGAATGACCCTGGTTTGTGACGCCATGATTAGCTTCGGCCCCCTCGCACGCAATCCAAGGTCTTCTTCCCGCGCCGCATTTCCGCCCCCGCCGCTTTGCCCGCCGCCCTATCTGTCGCCCCTATCCGGGACATCTGGCCCCGGAACGTTCGCTGCTGGAACACCTTTTCGGGGAACTTGGCTCCACGCGCCGCGTTGATGCCGCGGTTCTATGGGTCATGCAACGCTTTGACTAGCCATCTAACGGTTACGATTTCCCTGCTACGGAATCGACGGGCCATGCCGATGGTGCACCGACCAGCATGTCCCCGCATCCTGGAGGCCAATCCCGGCTGATGCAGTCCCATCATCCCTACCCCTATTTGTGCAGTTGCGAAAGGGTAGAGTTCCAGGCCGCGCAAGGGATTCACAGCCTCATGGAACTTCGTGACAATCTAGGGACTTAGCAAAAACAACGCAGCAACCACTTATGCTGCAGCGCGGTATCCTATTCCCACGGCGCGGCACTTGGTGTTTCCTGGACAGCCAAGAGCCGAAAGGTGAACCGGATTGGATTCGAAGATTGGCTACCTCGTAGGCGAATTTCCCAAATTGTCCGAGACGTTCATCTTGGACGAGGTGAAGGAGCATCTCCGCCATCGGGTCCCGGTCATCGTGATCTCGATGTACCGCCCGGCCGCGAACGCCAAAGTGTGGTCGAACCTCGCCGAAATCGCGGTGCCGGTGGTCTATGTCTATCGCACCCGCGGCCGGCTGCAGCGGCTTGAGCGCATCTGGATCGGACTGCTGGCGCTGTTGACCTATTGGCGGCTCTGGCGGGTCGTCTTGTGCTCCGGCTACGGCACCTATGCGGATCGCGCGAACATTCTCGCTCTGGCGCACCGGCTGCGGCGGATCGCGCATCTCGGCGGCCTCGACCTGCTGCATTGCCATTTCGGCTATCGCGGCCACCTGGCGGCGGCGCTGCGGTCCCTCGGCCTGCTCGATGCCAAGATCATCACCACCTTTCACGGCGTCGACCTGTCGGCCGAGATCAGACGCAAGGGCCGGAACTTCTACGACCTCCTGTTCCGCTTCGGCGAGTTGTTCCTGCCGGTGAGCGAGATGTGGGCGCGCCGGCTGCTGGAACTGGGCTGCGACCCGTCGCGCATCGCGGTTCACCATGTCGGCATCGATTGCGACCGCAACGAATTCAAGGAACGCCGCCTGGAGCCACGGCCGGGCAAGCCAGTGCGCCTGATCTCGGTCGGGCGCCTGGTCGAGAAGAAGGGCCACCGCTTCGCGCTCGCGGCCTTGGCACGATTGCGCGCGCGGCATCCAGGAACCACGATCACCCTCGACATCATCGGCGACGGGCCCCTGCTGCAGACGCTGAAGGCCCAGGCGGTCGAACTCGGACTCGGCGACATCGTCACCTTCCACGGCGGCCTGTCGCACAGCCGCACGCTCGCTCTCCTGGATCACGCGGCGATCTTCGTCCTGCCCAGCGTCACCGCCGAGGATGGCGACATGGAGGGCATTCCGGTGTCGCTGATGGAGGCGATGGCGCGCGGGTTGATCGTCGTCAGCACGTTCCACAGCGGCATTCCCGAGCTGATCGAGGACGGCGTGAACGGCTTCCTGGTGCCGGAGCGCGATGTCGATGCGCTCGCCGATGCGATCGAGCAATGCGTCGAGCAGGCGCCGCGCTGGCCGGACCTGCTCCGCGCCGGGCGCCGGACCGTGGAGACGAAATTCGACCGGCAGAAGCTGGGCAACCGGCTGATCGAGCTGTATCGCGAGCTGCTGCCGCAGCAGACCTATTGACCGGGGGCCGGCGCTTGCGCCGGCTGTTTCAAGCGACGGACGGATCGCGGGGATTGGGGCCGCCTTGCGATCGAACCGGCCGGCACGGGATCGAGCTGGCCGTCGCCTTCCATTTCGAGCGGATGGGATTGTCGAGATGAGCCTCAAGCAGCAATTGAAGCGGGTCCTGCCCCGGCCGGTGGCGCAAGCGTTGCGGCGGATCGTTCCGACGCCAGCCACGGATCCCCTGGCGCCGTTCCGGCAGAGCGAGAAGGCAAGGGCGGCCGCCCGCGCGAGATACGCCGCGATCGACTGGCCGGACCCGTCCCGCCCGCGCGCGGTCTACGCCCTGACGCCCACCGCCAGCCTGCGCAACGTGGGCGACCAGGCGCAGGCGGTCGCCATCGTGCGCTGGCTCGCACGCCACTATCCCGCCCACGCGGTCGTCGAGCTCGACAAGGATGTCGTGCTGGCCTGTATCGACGAAATCGCGGCGCAGGTGACGCCGCGGGACCTGATCTTCCTGCACAGCGGCGGCAATCTCGGCGACCGGGGCAAGTGGTCGGAGACCGCCCGGCGGACCATGATTGCGGCGTTCCCCGGCAATCGCATCGTCAGCCTGCCGCAGACGATCTACTTCAGCGATACGCCGCGCGGGCGGCACGAGCTGGCACTGACCCGCGACATCTACGGCCGCCACCCGAACCTCACCGTCATCGGCCGGGACGAGGTCAGCGGCCAGCTGGCCGCCGATCTGTTCCCCCATGCGCAGGTCTCCGTCCTGCCCGATTTCGTGCTGTCGCTGCGGGCGGAGGATTTCGCGCTCGATCCGGTCCCGCAGCGGGGCGACGGCGTCATGGCCTGTCTGCGCCTGGACGACGAATCGGTGCTCGGCGCGGCGCGGCGCTCGGAGATCGTCGCCCGCCTGGGCGAGCCGGCCACGTTGTTCGACACCACCCTGCCGCGCGACATCGCGGCGGACGATCGCGTCGACGTGCTGCGGGAAACCCTCGCGCTCTTCAACGGGCATCAGGCGGTGGTGACCGATCGCTTCCACGGCCTGATCTTCTCGATCATCTGCCGCAAGCCGGCGGTCGTGCTGCCGACGGTCGACCACAAGCTGACCTCGGCGGTGGACTGGTTCCGCGACATCGCGAATGTGCGGCTGTGCGACGACATGGCCCGCCTGCCCGAGCTCCTGGCCGAGGTGCGGGAAACGCCGGTTGAGCGCTATCCCGATTTCAACGCGCTCTATTTCGACCGGCTGCCGCAGCTGCTGGAAGCGGCGGAGCCCAGGGCGTACCGCGCATGAGGGCCGCATGAACGCGCCGCCGCGCGCCGCGATCGGGCGCCGGGAAGCCGGCGCCGGGCACCGCCACGCGCCGCGCGACGACCGCCTCACCGACGTCGCCAGGCTGAAGGCGACCGTGCTTGCCGGCGGTTACTGCATCGGCTGCGGCAGCTGCGCCGCAATCCCCGACTCCCCGATCCGCATGCGGATGGATGCGCTGGGCCGGCTGCAGGCGACGGTCGACGACACCGAGGCCGCGCTTTCCGACGCCATCGTCACGCCCCTCTGTCCCTTCAGCGATGCCGCGGCCGATGAGGACGAGATCGCCGGCGGAGTGTTCGCATCTCCGCAGGCAAGGCTGGACGGTCGCATCGGGTGGTTCCGCGAGGTGTGGGCGGGACACGTCGCCGAGGGCGATTTCCGCGTGCGCGGCAGCTCCGGCGGCATGGGCAACTGGCTGGCCGCGGAGCTGCTGGGGCGCGGCATGGTCGACGCGGTCCTGCATGTCAGGCCCGACGGCGACGGCCGCCTGTTCTCCTTCGCCGCGTCGCGCAGCCTCGACGAGCTGCGGCAGGGCGCCAAGTCGCGCTATTATCCGATCGAGATGTCGGGCATGCTGCGCCACATGCGCGAGATGCCCGGGCGCTACGCTCTGATCGGCGTTCCCTGCTTCATCAAGGCCGCACGGCTGCAGGCCCGGCGCGACCCCGTGATCGCTGAGCGCCTGCGGGCCACCATCGCGCTGGTCTGCGGCCATCTGAAGAGCGCGCATTTCGCCGCCATGTTCGCCTGGCAGCTCGGCATCCGGCCCGACCGGATCGCGACCGTCGATTTCCGCGTCAAGAACGAGCACGGCCGCGCCAACCAGTATTCCGTGCGCGCCAGCGGCGAGGACGCGCGCGGCGCAGTCGTCACCCGGACGCGGCAGAACAAGGATTTCTTCGGCTACCTCTGGAGCCACGGCTTCTTCAAATACCGCGCCTGCGACTATTGCGACGACGTGATGGGGGAGACCGCCGACATCACCGTGGGCGACGCCTGGCTGCCGGGCTTCGTCGACGATCCGCGCGGCACCAACGTGGTCGTCGCGCGCAGCGCGGGGATGGAGGAGATCATCCGGCGCGGCATCGCGGAGGGTCGCCTGGCCCTGCGCCCGATCAGCGCCGACGATGCGGCGAAGTCCCAGGATGCCGGGCTGCGCCATCGCCGTCTCGGCCTGGCCGTGCGGCTTGCGCGCGCGCTCCGCCGCGGGCGCTGGGTGCCGCCCAAGCGGGTCGCGCCAGGCTCCGGCGGGCTGGGCAGGCGGCAGCGCTGGGTCTATCTGGTCCGGGAGATGATGTCCGAGCGCAGCCACCGTGCGTTCCAGCAGGCCCTCGCCCGGAACGACCCAAGGCTCTTTGCCCGGATCATGACCCGGTATATCGTCCTCCACGACTGGTTGAACCGGAATCGGGGCATCGCGGCCTCGCTGAAGAGGCTGCTTCGCGGCATCCATGCATGATCCCACGACGGCGCTGAGGTATCGGCCCGATATCGACGGGTTGCGCGCCGTTGCGGTCCTGCCGGTCGTCTTCTATCACCTCGGCACCAGATACACGTCCGGCGGGTTCATCGGCGTCGACGTCTTCTTCGTGATCTCCGGCTATCTGATCACCGGCCTGATCGCGACCCGGATCGCCGCCGGCACCTACTCGGTCGTCGATTTCTACGTGCGGCGTGCGCGGCGGATCTTCCCCGCGCTGTTCGTCATGTTCGGGCTCTGCGCCCTCTTTGCCCTGGGCTTCGTCCTGTCCAGCGATCTCGCGGCGTTCGGCGACAGCCTGGCGGCGGCGAGCCTGTTCGTGTCCAACATCTATTTCTACCTGACGACCGACTATTTCGCGCTCGACCGGCAGATGCAGCCGCTGCTGCACACCTGGTCGCTGGCGGTCGAGGAGCAGTTCTACATCTTCTTCCCGCTGATCCTGATGGCGATTCACCGCTACGCCGCCGGCGCCGAGAAGGCTGCGCTCGCAACTCTGGCAGTGCTGTCCTTCGCGATCTCGGTCTGGCTGGTGCAGACCGATGCCGCCGCCGGCTTCTACCTGCTGCATGCGCGCGCCTGGGAACTGGTGCTGGGCGCGCTGCTGGCGATCCGTGCGGTGCCGCCGGTAAGCTCACGACGCCTTGCCGACGCGCTTGGCCTGATCGGCCTGCTGCTGATCGCCGGCAGCGTGCTCTTATACACCGACGAGACACCCTTTCCCGGCGTCGCGGCTCTCGCGCCCTGCATCGGGACCGCGCTGGTAATTCACAGCGGTGCGGCCGGCACGTCGATCGTCGCCCGCGCGCTTTCCATCGGCGCGGTGCGGTTTGTCGGCCTGATCTCGTATTCGCTCTATCTGTGGCACTGGCCTGTCATCGTGTTCGGCCAGTACCTGGCCCTCTGGTACGGCTGGAATCCGGAGGCCAAGCCCCACAAGCTCGCGGCGCTGATCCTGAGCCTGGCCTTCGCCGCGTTCTCCTGGCAGGTGGTCGAGAAGCCGTTCCGGCAGGGCGCGCTGCGATTCGGCCGCCCGGCAACGCTCGCCGGGTCAGCGGCGATCATGGCCATGCTGGTCGCGGTCGCCGGCGTGATCCAGCCGCTCAGTGCGCGGCTGTGGCCGATCCCGGCCGAGGAACGAGAGATGCTGGCGGTGCAGGACACCAAGGCGTCGGTCTATATGCGCCTCGGTACCTGCTTCCTGGACGGCAGTTACGAGTTCTCGCAGTTCGATCGTGCCGGCTGCCTGCAGATGGCCGGGAACAGGCCCAACGTGCTCCTCCTCGGCGACAGCCAGGCGGCCGACCTGCGCCTCGGACTCGGCACGGTCAATCCGGACATCAATTTCCTGCAGGCCACGGCCTCCGGCTGCAAACCCATCGGCGACCTGCACGGCAGGCCCGGCTGCACTGCGTTGATGCGCTTCATGATCGAGGAGTTCATCCCGGCCCATCGCCTGGACGCCATTCTTCTGGCGGGCCGCTGGCGGCCATCCGACCTGGCGCAGCTGCGGGCGACCGCCGAGAAGCTGAAGCCGCATGCCGACCGGCTCATCGTGCTCGGGCCGCGGCTCGAATACCGGAGCAACCTGCCGTGGATCCTCGCCGTCAGCGCGCTCCGGCAGGACCCCGGCATGCTGGATCGGCTGCAGGTCGGGCAGCAGAAGGACACCGACCGGGCCCTGCGGCACCAGTTCGAGGGCTCGGGCATCCACTACTTCTCGCTCTACCGGGCAATCTGCTCGGAGGGAACCTGCCGTCAGCTGGATGAGCGGGGGACGCCGTTGTCCTTCGACTACGGCCACTTCACGGAAAGCGGGTCGATCTTCGTCGCCCGGCAGTTGCGGCAGGCTGGCCTGCTCGATGCACGCGCGCCGCAGGCCCGCTCCAATTGACCGGCGCTAGAACCCCTCGCCGGTCAGCGTGGGCAGCCTGTAGCGCAGGGTCAGCAGCACGGCGTTCGAGGTCGCCGAATCGCCGCCTTCGAACGCCTTGTGCCGGAAACGGTATTCGCCGACGAGGTCCCAATCCTCGGCGATCTGCCAGGCGACGCTCGGCCGCACCGAGTAATAGCGCGACTCCTCGTCGTTGTCCTCTTCGGTCGACCCGCTGAGCCCGTAATCGTAATTGTCGGTGTAATCGACGGCGAGGCCGAGCGTGGTGAGTTCGGTTGCCTTGTAGGTCACACCGACCGAGGCGCGGTTGCGGGTGCGCAGCTGGCCGTCGCCCGACGGTTCGATGTCATGCGACAGCAAAGCCCTGAGCGCGGTCTGGTCGTCCAGCAGGTACCTGGCGTTGATGCGGGCGCGATAGCCGACGTCGCCGTCGTTGAGGTCGTAGCTAAGACCGCCCTGCCCGCTCAGCAGCAGGCGTTCGGAGGGCTCGTAGGCGTAGCCCGCGAGCAGGCCGAGGCGGTCACTGCTGGCCTTGCCCTCCGGATCGAAGTGCAGGTAGCTCAAGCTGCTGGTGAACTTGTCGAGCTCGCTCAGGCGGCGGTCGTAGCCGATCGTGGGGCCGTAGCTCTGATAGTCGGTCTTGTCGGCGCTGTCATAGGACGTGTTGCGATAGTTGCCGCTGAGCGAGATGTCGTCCAACTCCGTCAGCCGATAGGTCCAGGACGGATTGGCGCGCACGGTGACGAAGCGGATGGAATCGTCGAGGAACCGGTCGGAGGCATCCTGCTCCGACCGCAGGGTCGTGTCGCGGATCAGGTCGGCCGCCAAGTTGAGCCGGCTCCGCTCGCTCAGGAGCTTCTCGACGTTCAGGTCGATGAACTGGTCCTGGGAATTGAAGTTCGAGTGGTCGATATATTCGTTGAACTCGAAACGCCCGTCGAGCTTGATGGTGAGGGTCGGCGTGTTCCGTTCCAGGATCAGGTGCGGCGTGGTGGTGAAGCCGATGGCGTCGATCTCATTCCGCCGGCTGAGCAGCAGGTTGTCGTTGTAGAGTACGGTCTGGCCCAGATACGTGGTCAGCTTCCACTCCGCGGCCGAGGCCGCGCGCCAACCGGCACAGCACGCGATCGCGGCCGCCGAAAGCAGAACGATGCGCCGTCGCGCCGTCAACGCGCGACTCCCCCTCCCCTGGCGAAGCACTTTACGGCACCACGACGACGTCGCCGCCCTGGAGCAGGATGTTGCTTTCCAAGTTCGAGCCATCCTCCACGTCCGAATAATCGAATGGGATGGCGGTCTGCACCATCTCGCGGTCGCGGCGCAGAACCTTGATGTCGTTCTTGTCGGCGAAGGGCGTGAGCCCGCCGGCGAGGCTGATCGCCTGCATCACGTCCAGCTGCGTGTCGAAGGCGAAGGTTCCCGGCTTCTGCACCTGGCCCAGGACCGAGACGGAGTTGCCGCTCGCCTTGAGCATCGACACGGTCACCTCGTTGTCGGTGATCGACGGGAAATACTGGCTGGTGCGCAGGGTGTCGGCGATCTTCGACTGCAGCTCCTTCAAGGTCATGCCGCGTGCGTTGATGCTGCCGACGAGCGGAAAGGACAGCCAGCCGTCCGGCTGCACGGCGACGTCCTGGTTGAGATTCGGCTCGCCATAAACGGAAATGTGCAGCAGGTCGCCGCCATTGATGTGATAGCCGGGTTCCTGCGACCATACCTGGCCAGTGCTGGTCAGGGTCACGATCAGGACGGCCACCAGCGCACCGAGCAATCTGCCAATCATGTTTGGCTCCCCTTGATTAGGCGTGACGACAACGGACGACTCAACGTCGTCCTAGGTTTTTAGGCCAGATTGCGCGCGCCCTCAAGCGATTGACCTCGCGGCGCGGCTTTTTTGCCACCCGCCGCCGGATCGAAAGCCGACGCGGGAACCACCCGCGAGCGGCGGCATTGTCTCGCTCAGGCAGCGCGATGGAGGCTGTGACGGAAAGGTCTCGGCAGGTGATTCCTCTCACTATCGTGATGGTTGTTAATCCGCATCCCCCTTTCCGCCAAGCGCAGGGACGCAAAACCTTGTGGCAGTGTCCCCCAATACCCCTGCTCGACCGCAACGGATTGGGGCAAGCATGTTCCGAGTCGAAAGTCACGAATTGGTTAATTTTCCGTTAAGCTCGACTGAATTCACATGATTTTTCTGTCGATATCACAGATTTGTCACAGCGCCAATTCAATGGATGGTTTAGAACCGTCATGGGGAGAAGAATCTGCAAAAGATCACACCGGGCTCCCAATGCTTGCAGTTTACGGGAACGGTCTGACCTCACTATTATTGCTCTGAGAACGGGCAAATTGAGTATCAGTACCGAAAAAAGATCGCGCATCATCGTCTTGTCACGTAATTCGCCCAGTATTGTCTGCGGATTGTCTGCGGCCGGGCAGTTGGTTTGACTGCACTATCCGCAAGCAGTTGCCGGGAAGAGACAGCGAACGAGCGATGGAGCGGCCCATATCTCGCATTGCAGCATTAGCGTTGTGCAATCGCACAAAAGCATGTTGAAATGTCTGCGACTGAGGCGAGTGGGGAATGCAGAGGGCCAAAATTGACGTCGATACCCGTTCGCGGGCGTTCGGCGTTGAACAACAAGAAATTGGGCCGAAGCAACCACTGGGAGAAGTTCGAGTTCGGGGGACGTATTCTGCAGAGGTCGATATGCTTCAGCTACGCACTGCGGACCGGATGCGTCCAAGCAGCCGCTTGCCGACGAGGACCAGCGTGCCTCATCGCGAGCGGCTGGGCAGCCAGAGTCTTTTCGTTCCGAGGGATCCTGAACTAGCCGTCGTCCTGCTCGCTATCGGCGACCTGGCCGCGTTCGCGATCGCCTTCGGCGCCGTCGCGCTGCTGTATACGAGCCTCACCGGCGCCGCGCTGCCCGCGCAGTTCCCGAACTATGTCGTCATCAGCGTGCTGAGCTTCCTGGTCGTGCACATGGCGGCCAAGTCCTACGGCACCGAAAAGGTGTCGCGGATCTCCCGCGTCTCCTGGGCCGGCTTCGTCGCCGCGCCGGCGGCGTGGACCTCGATCGGGCTCGTCTTCGCCTATGCCATCCAGGCGATCATCCTGCGCGACGGCGCGGGTGCCGGCCAGCCGACGCTGTTCGGCCTGTCGCTCGAGCTGTGGGCCATCCTGTTCGCGGCGCCCGCTTTCGCGCTGGAGCGCATGATCGGCTACCACCTGCTGTCGCGGTGGACCGCGGCCGGCCATCTCGCCACCAACGTGGTCATCTTCGGCGCCGGCCAACTCGGCCAGCGGCTGGTCAAGACCCTGCGCGAGAACTACACCGATTGCGTCGGCATCTGCGGCATCTTCGACGACCGCCTCGATCGCGTGCCGTCGCACATCCGGGGCATCCCGGTCGAAGGCGACATCGACGACCTGGTCGAGATCGTCCGCCGCACCCCGGAGATCGACAAGGTCCTGATCGCCCTGCCGATGAGCGCGGAGCAGCGCATCTTCGACCTCATGTCCCGGTTGCGCAGCCTCGCCGTCGGCGTCGCCCTGGTGCCGGATTTCGTCGGCCTCGAGTTCGACAAGCAGGTGATGCGCGGCAACCACCCGCCGATCCTGAACGTGACGCGCAAGCCGCAATCGCAGTTCGACTGGCTGGTGAAGCGCGGCTTCGACATCGCCGTCTCGTCGGCGCTGCTGGTCTTGCTGTCGCCGCTGCTGGCGCTGACCGCGCTCGCCATCCGGCTCGACAGCGAGGGCCCGATCTTCTTCCGCCAGCCGCGGCTCGGGCTCAACAACCAGGTGTTCAACGTCCTCAAGTTCCGGACCATGTATGTGGACCGGCTCGATCTGGCCGCGCGCGAACAGACCAAGCGCGACGACCCGCGGGTGACCCGCGTCGGGCAGTGGCTGCGACGCCTCAGCATCGACGAGCTGCCGCAGCTGTGGAACGTGCTGAGCGGCGACATGTCGCTGGTCGGGCCGCGGCCGCACGCGCTCGGCATGCAGGTGAAGAACCGGCTGTGCGACGAGATCGTCCGGGAATACGCCGTGCGGCATCGCATGCGGCCGGGCATCACCGGCTGGGCGCAGGTCCGCGGGCTGCGCGGCGCCATCGAGGAGCCGGCGCTGCTCGAGGCGCGCGTCGAGCACGACATCTATTACATCGACAACTGGTCGTTCTTCTTCGACATCCGCATCCTGGTGATGACGGCGGTCGAGCTGGTGCGGCCGCGGAACGCCTTCTGATCGCGACAGCGGACACCGCGGCGATCTGATCGCGCAATGGCTCCGGCGCCATTCGAAGGCGAAGGCCCCTGCCCGCCGGGTGCGGTGGGCGGGAAGCGACCGGCGATTTGACACGGTCGCGCGACAATCAGGGCATGTAACTGGAAACGGGCGGCGCGGGATCGGCGCGCGGCCCGATTGAGGAGGTAGCGTGAAGATTGCGGTTATCGGCAGCGGCTATGTCGGCCTGGTTTCCGGCGCCTGCTTCTCGGAGTTCGGCTTCGAGGTGGTGTGCGTCGATAACGACGCGAACAAGATCGCCCAGCTCAACGCCGGCAAGATTCCGATCTACGAGCCAGAGCTCGACACGCTGGTCAAGAACAACGTCGAGCGCAACCGCCTGTTCTTCACCACCGATCTGGCTTCGGCCATGTCCGGCGCGGCGGCGGTGTTCATCGCCGTCGGCACGCCGAGCCGCCGCGGCGACGGCCACGCCGATCTGAGCTTCGTCTACGGCGCCGCCGAGGGCATCGCCCGCCACATCAAGGACTATACCGTGGTGGTCACCAAATCGACGGTGCCGGTCGGCACCGGGCGCGAGGTCGACCGCATCATCCGCGCGACCAACCCGGCGGCCGATTTCGACACCGTGTCCAATCCGGAGTTCCTGCGCGAGGGTTCGGCGATCGGCGACTTCATGCGGCCCGACCGCGTCGTCATCGGCTGCGAGAGCGACCGCGCCCGCGAAGTGATGCGCCAGCTCTACCGCCCGCTGTTCCTGATCGAGACGCCGATCCTGTTCACCAACCTGGAGACGGCCGAGCTCATCAAATACGCCGGCAACGCCTTCCTGGCGATGAAGATCTCCTACATCAACCAGATGGCCGACCTGTGCGACAAGGTCGGCGCCAACGTCCACGACGTGGCGCGCGGCATCGGCCTCGATGGCCGCATCGGCTCGAAGTTCCTGCATCCCGGGCCGGGCTACGGCGGCTCCTGCTTCCCCAAGGACACGCTGGCCCTGGTCAAGACCGCACGCGATTCCAGGTCGCCGCTGTCGCTGATCGAGGCGACGGTCGCCTTCAACGACGCGCGCAAGCTGCAGATGGTCGACCGCATTGCCGCCGCGCTCGACGGCAAGGTCGCCGGCAAGACGGTCGCGGCGCTTGGCCTCACCTTCAAGCCGAACACCGACGACATGCGCGATTCGCCGAGCCTGGTGATCCTGCCGGAGTTGCAGGCGCGCGGCGCCACGGTGCGCGCGCATGACCCGATCGGCATGGCCGAGGCGCGCAAGCAGATGCCGGAGCTGCACTATTTCGAGGACCCCTATGAGGCGATGACCGGCGCCGACGTGCTGGTGATCCTGACCGAGTGGAACAGCTATCGCGCGCTCGATCTGGTCCGGGTGAAGAGCCTGCTGAAGGCGCCGAACATCGTCGACCTGCGGAACATCTACCGCCCGGATGAGATGGCGCAGCTCGGCTATCGCTACCACAGCCTCGGCCGGCCGGCGGGGCGCGCCGCCGGGCAGGGCGCCGAGGCGGCCCAGGCCACTGCGCCGGACCAGGCGGCCGGCCCGGTGCGCCGCGCCGGCGGCGCAAACGCCTAGCCGCCGGCGATTTCGTGCCTCATGATCTGAACTTCCGCCATGGCGGCAGGCCCGCCGGCGAGGGAGCATCAACGTGAAGATCCTGATCATCGGAAACATGGGCTATGTCGGGCCGGCGGTCGTCCGGCATCTGCGGGCCGAGCATCCGCAGGCAATCCTGCACGGCTTCGACACCGCCTATTTCGCCCATTGCCTGACCGGCGCCGCCTCGCTGCCCGAGCAGCTGCTGGACGAGCAGCTCTTCGGCGACGTGCGCAAGATCACGCCGGCGATGCTCGACGGCTATGACGCCATCGTGCAGCTGGCGGCGATCTCCAACGACCCGATGGGCGAGCAATTCGCCGCGGTGACGACCGACATCAACCAGGGCGCCACGCTGTCGATCGCCAAGGCGGCCGCCGCCGCCGGCGTGCGCAACTTCGTCTTCGCCTCCAGCTGCAGCGTCTATGGCGTCGCCGACGGCCCGCCGCGGCGCGAGGGCGATCCGGTCGGCCCGGTGACCGCCTACGCCAAGTCGAAGATCGGCGCGGAGCGCGAGCTGGCGGAGATCAAGACCGACATGGTCGTCACCTGCCTGCGCTTCGCGACCGCCTGCGGCATGTCGGACCGGCTCCGGCTCGACCTCGTGCTGAACGATTTCGTCGCCTGCGCGCTGACGGCGGGCGAGATCACCGTGCTCAGCGACGGCTCGCCCTGGCGGCCCCTGATCGACGTCGCCGACATGGCGCGCGCCATCGACTGGGCGATCCAGCGCAAGCCCGCGCAGGGCGGGCGCTACCTGATCGTCAATACCGGCGCCAACGACCACAACTACCAGGTCCGCGACCTGGCGCAGGCGGTGGCCAAGGCGGTGCCGGGAACCTCGGTCAGCATCAATGCGAAGGCGCCGGTGGACAGCCGCTCCTACCGGGTGGATTTCGGCCTGTTCGAATCGCT
>JAEUKU010000158.1 GCA_016794075.1 Rhodospirillaceae bacterium | reverse complement strand
GACCTGGAGCCGCCCCATTCCGACAGGCATCCCGGACTACCCGGCGCATCTGCTGCGATTGCCCGATGGGCGCATCGCCGCGGTGACCGGGTGCCGCCGGCCCGCCTATGGCATCCGCATCTACCTTTCAGCCGATGACGGCCGAAGCTGGGATCTGCGCAACCCGGTCGTGCTGCGCGACGATCTGCCGAACAAGGATCTGGGTTATCCGACGGCGGCCCTGCGGCGCGACGGGTCGCTCTACGTCGCCTACTACGCCCAGGATTTCGACGGCGTCACCAAGATCCACGCCGACATTCTCTCGCCGACCCAGCTCGGCGGATGAGAGCGGCCAACGAGGCGACCGGCGCAAGCGCCGGAAAGACGGGGAGGCGCCATGTCGCGCGTTGAATTGAGGGGCGTCACCAAGCGCTACGGCACGACGGAGGTGGTGCACGGCATCGACCTCGCCATCGCCCATGGCGAGTTCGTGGTCTTCGTCGGCCCCTCCGGCTGCGGCAAATCCACGCTCCTGCGGATGATCTGCGGCCTGGAGCCGGTCAGCGGCGGGCAGGTCCTGATCGACGGCAAACCGATGCGCGGCGTGCCGCCGGCCAAGCGCGGCGTCGCCATGGTGTTCCAGTCCTATGCGCTCTATCCGCACATGAACGTCGCCGCCAATATGGGTTTCTCGCTCCGCATGTCCGGCGTGCCGGCGAGCGAGCGGGACGCGCGGGTGCGCAAGGCGGCGGCGATCCTGCAGCTGGACGCGCTGCTCGACCGCTTGCCGAAGGAATTGTCGGGCGGCCAGCGCCAGCGCGTCGCCATCGGCCGCGCCATCGTGCGCGAGCCTGGCGTGTTCCTGTTCGACGAGCCGCTGTCCAACCTCGACGCCGAATTGCGCGTGCAGATGCGCCTGGAGCTGACCAAGCTGCATCGCCAGCTCGGCACCACGATGGTCTTCGTCACCCATGACCAGGTGGAGGCGATGACGCTCGCCGACCGCATTGTCGTGCTGCGCGACGGCCGCGTGGAGCAGATCGGAACGCCCATCGAGCTCTATGAGCGGCCGGTGAACCGCTTCGTCGCCGGTTTCATCGGTTCGCCGAAGATGAACTTCCTCTCAGGCAGGATCTTGTCGGTCGCCGGCGACCGCCTGGCCGTCGAGGTGCCCGGCCTGCCCTCGCCGGTCGACCTCACCGGAGGAAGCGGCCGCTCCGTTGGCGAAGAGGTCGCCATCGGTATCCGCCCCGAGCATCTGGCGGTGAGCGCCGCGGCTCCGCACAGTTTCGAGGCCGATATCGAATTCGTGGAACAGCTCGGCGGCACCTCCTATCTCCACGCGCCCGGCCACCCCGCCGGCCCGCTCATCATCCACCACCTCGGCGCGGTCGCCCACGATCAGCAGCGGGTCAGCGTCGGCTTCGATCCGCGCCATTGTCACCTGTTCAGCGCCGATGGCATCAGCATCGGCCCGCGCTAACCCTGTGGTTTGAGGGACAAGGATCCAATGAACGCCGTCACCAGCGCCACCTACAATGCCGTCGCCGGAAAGCTCAGCTTCGAGACCCAGGCCTTCATCGATGGCAGGTTCGTGCCGTCCCTCTCCGGCAAGACCTTCGACACGGAGAACCCGGCCACGGGCAAGAGGATCGCCAGCGTCGCGGAATGCGATTCCGCCGATGTCGATCTCGCGGTGCGGGCGGCGCGCAAGGCCTTCGAATCCGGCTCCTGGTCGCGCCTTGCGCCGCGCGAGCGCAAGAAGATCCTGCTGCGCTTCGCCGACCTGATCGAGCGCGACCTGACCGAGCTCGCGGTGATGGAGACGCTGGATTGCGGCAAGCCGATCATGGATTCGCTCAATGTCGACCTGCCCGATTCCATCGAGACCCTGCGCTGGCATGCCGAGGCGATCGACAAACTCTACGACCAGGTGTCCCCGACGCCCCGTGACGTCGTCTCCATGATCATCCGCGAGCCGATCGGCGTGGTCGGCACGGTGCTGCCCTGGAACTTCCCGATCTTCGTGGCGATGTGGAAGATCGCGCCCGCTTTGGCCGGCGGCAGTTCCCTGGTTCTGAAGCCCGCTGAGCAGACGCCCCTCACCATGCTGCGCCTGGCTAAGCTCGCCGCCGAGGCCGGCATTCCCGACGGCGTCTTCAACGTGGTACCGGGCTTCGGCGAGACGGCGGGCCAAGCGGTCGGCCGTCACATGGACATTAATTGCGTGAGTTTCACCGGCTCTGGCGAGGTCGGCCGGTTGTTCCTGAAATACGCCGCCGAATCCAACATGAAGCGTATCGTCCTGGAATGCGGTGGCAAGAGCCCGGCGCTGGTCATGGGCGATGTGGGCAATCTCGATCCCGTGGCCGAGCAGGTCGCCGCCGGCATCCTGTTCTGCCAGGGCGAGAATTGCAGCGCCGGCTCGCGTCTCATCGTGCAGGAAGACGTGAAGGACCGGCTGCTCGACAAGCTGTCGGCGCAGTTCGGCGGCTGGAAGGTCGGCGATCCCTTCTCGCCGGAGACCAAGGTCGGCGCCATGATCGAGGAAGGGCACCTGAAGAAGGTGCTGTCCTACATCGACATCGGCAGAAGGGAGGGCGCCACCGTCGCCTTCGGCGGCAAGCGCCTGCATGAATCGAGCGGCGGCTATTTCGTCGAGCCAACCATCTTCGACGGCGTCACCAACCAGATGCGCATCGCGCGCGAGGAGATCTTCGGTCCCGTCCTCTCCGTCATCACCTTCAAGGACGCGGAAGAGGGCGTGAAGATCGCCAACGACACCAGCTACGGCCTCGCGTCCTCGCTCTACACCGACAACATCAACACCGCGCACAAGGTGGCGAAGGCGCTCCGAGCCGGCACGGTCTCCATCAATTGCTATTCGGAGGGCGACATGGCGGTGCCCTTCGGCGGCTTCAAGGAATCGGGTTTCGGCGGCCGCGACAAGTCGCTGCTGGCGCACGACCAGTATGCCGAGGTGAAGACCATCTGGATCCAGCTCCGCTGATGACCGCCGGCAGCAACCAGCCGCCTGTTCTGCGCTTGAATCCCGCCGACCCGCTGGTGGTGGCGACGCGGGATTTGAAGGCGGGCGAGGAGGTCGGCCTGGGCGAAGTGACGCCCAGGGAGCCGATCCCGCGCGGCCACAAGCTGGCGGTGCAGGCGATCGCTGTCGGCGCGCCGGTGCGCAAATTGGGCCAGATCATCGGCAACGCGACGAGGGCGATCGAAC
Organism: Rhodospirillaceae bacterium; assembly: GCA_016794075.1. Classification (GTDB taxonomy): domain Bacteria; phylum Pseudomonadota; class Alphaproteobacteria; order Dongiales; family Dongiaceae; genus Dongia_A. The sequence continues at coordinate 535 of JAEUKU010000158.1, read as the reverse complement.
CCGGCCAGCACATCCACGTGCACAATGTGGAGTTCCGGCCGAGCGCGGCGGACCACGGCATCGGCGCACACCGAAGCAATCTGCCGGTGCTCCCCGAAGCCGAGGCGGCGACCTTCCAGGGCATCCTGCGCGCCGACGGTTCGGTGGCCACCCGCAACTATATCGGCGTGCTGACCACGGTGAACTGCTCCGCCCAGGTCGCCCGGATGATCTCCGAGCATTTCCGCATGTCCGGGGAGCTGAAGGATTTTCCGAATGTCGATGGCGTCGTCGCGCTGACCCATAAGAGCGGCTGCGCGGGCGGGGAGGAGACGGAGGGCAACCACGTGCTGCGGCGGACGGTGGCCGGCTATGCCCGGCACCCCAATTTCGCCGCCGTGCTGATCATCGGGCTCGGCTGCGAATCCAACCAGCTGCCAAGGCTGGTGGCGGAGGAGCATCTGCAGACCGGCCCAAGGCTCCATACCCTGGTGATCCAGGAAACCGGCGGCACCCGCAAGACCGTGGATGCCGGCATCGACCACATCCGCCAGCT
>JAEUKU010000427.1 GCA_016794075.1 Rhodospirillaceae bacterium | reverse complement strand
ATCCGTCCATGCCCGACGCCCCGAAGACATCCATCGCCGTCTCCTTCCGCGAGGTGTCGCGGCACTACGGCGCGGTGAAGGCGGTCGATGCCGTTTCCTTCGACATCCTGGACGGCGAATTCTTCGCCATGCTGGGCCCGTCCGGCTCGGGCAAGACCACCTGCCTCCGGCTCATCGCCGGCTTCGAGCAGCCGACCTCCGGTGTCGTCGCCATCCACGGCGAGGACATGGCGGGCGTGCCGCCCTATGACCGCGACGTCAACACCGTGTTCCAGGATTATGCGCTGTTTCCGCACATGAGTGTGGCGGAGAACGTCGCCTATGGCCTGATGATCAAGAAGGTGCCGGCGGCGGAGCGCAAGCGCCGCGCGGGCGAGATGCTGGAGATGGTGAAGCTCGGCGGCTTCGGCGACCGCAAGCCCTCGCAGCTTTCCGGCGGCCAGCGCCAGCGCGTGGCCCTCGCCCGCGCCCTGGTCAATCACCCGAGCGTGCTGCTGCTCGACGAGCCCTTGGGCGCCCTCGATCTCAAGCTGCGCGAGCAGATGCAGGTGGAGCTGAAGGCGATCCAGCGCCAGGTCGGCATCACCTTCGTTTACGTGACCCACGACCAGGGCGAGGCCCTGTCGATGAGCGACCGCGTGGCGGTGTTCAATCACGGCAAGATCGAGCAGTTGGCGCCGCCGACGGAACTCTACGAACATCCACGGACCGAATTCGTCGCCGGCTTCGTCGGCGTCAGCAACCTATTGCCGGCACCGGTCGCCCAGGCGCTGACCGGTGTCGCCAAGGCCTGCTCGATCCGGCCGGAGAAGATTTATATGGCGGCTGCCGGGTCGGCGACGCCCGACAATGCGTTGCATGCCGAGGGCGTGGTGGAGAGCGTGCTGTATCTGGGCGCCAATACGCGCTTCGATGTGCGCCTGAATGCGGGTGGCCATCTGGCGGTGGTGCAGCAGAACCGCGAGGGCCAGTACGCCCCCGCCCAGGGCGAGGCGGTCACGCTCCACTGGGACAAGCGCCACCTCTTGAGCTTCGCCGGATGAGACCGCGATGACCGCCGCCGTCGCCGAACGTTCGTTTTCCAACCGGCTCTCGACCTTCTTCTACCTGCGGCCGCGCCTGTTGCTGACCGTGTTCCTGCTGCCGCCGCTGCTCTGGCTCGGCATCGTCTATCTCGGGTCGCTCTTCGCCCTGCTGGCGCAGAGCTTCTTCCGCGTCGACGATTTCACCATGCAGGTGGTCTATGAGCCGACGCTGGCCAACTACGCGCGGCTGTTCACCGATGCCAACCTCGCCATCATCTTCCGCACCCTCGGCATGGCGGTGGTCGTCACCATCATCTGCGCGCTGATCGCCTTTCCCATCGCCTATTACATGGCGCGCTACGCGACCGGGCGGACCAAGGCGCTGTTCTCTGTCGCGGTCATGCGGCCGCTGTGGTCGAACTACCTGGTGCGGGTCTATTCCTGGCGCCTGATCCTGGCCAAGGAGGGCGCCATCCACTGGGCCTTCGAGAGCCTCGGGCTCGGCTGGGTGCTCGACGGAATCCTCTCGTTCGGCGTGCTGCAGGGCTCGTCGCTGTCGAACTCCTATATCGGCACCTGCATCACCTTCGTCTACATCTGGCTGCCCTATATGATCCTGCCGCTGCAGGCGGCGCTGGAGCGGGTGCCGCGCTCCTTCATCGAGGCGTCCAGCGATCTCGGCGCCCGGCCGCGCCAGACCTTCCGCAAAGTGATCCTGCCGCTGGCGGTGCCGGGCGTCGCCGCCGGCTCCATCTTCACCTTCTCGCTGACCCTGGGCGACTACATCATCCCGCAGCTGATCGGCTCCTCGCGCCCCTTCATCGGCCAGGCCGTCTACCAGCTGCAGGGCACGGCGGGGGACGTGCCGATGGCAGCCGCCTTCGCCATCGCGCCCATCGCGATCATGGCGGTCTATCTCGCCATCGCCAAACGCTTCGGAGCCTTCGATGCGCTCTAAGCTCGCCCTGGCGCAGGATCGCGCGACACCGCAGGCCGGCTGGGGGCTGAAGGCCGGGGCCTGGTTCGCGGTCCTGTTCCTCAACCTGCCGATCCTGTTCATCGTGCTCTATGGCTTCACCACCGACGAGCAGAGCTACACCTTCCCGCCCCCGGGCCTCACCACCAAGTGGTTCGGCATCACCTTCGCGCGCAGCGATTTCTGGCACGCGCTCGGGCTCTCGGTCTCCATCGCCTTCATCGCCATGTGCGTGGCCATGGTGCTGGGGACGCTGGCCGCCGCCGCCATGTACCGCTTCCGGTTTTTCGGCAAGGAGACGGTGACGCTCCTGATCCTGCTGCCCATCGCCCTGCCGGGCATCGTCACCGGCATCTCGCTGCGCGCCGCCTTCGACCTCGCCAATATCCCGTTCAGCTACTGGACCATCGTGCTGGGCCACGCCACCTTCTGCATCGTCGTGGTCTACAACAACGCCATCGCGCGGCTGCGGCGGTCATCGCCGGCCTTGATCGAGGCCTCGATGGATCTCGGCGCCAATTCGCTGCAGACCTTCCGCCACGTCATCCTGCCCAATCTGGCGACGGCGCTGATGGCAGGTGGCATGCTGGCCTTCGCGCTCTCCTTCGACGAGATCATCGTGACGATCTTCACCGCCGGCCAGCAGACGACTTTGCCGATCTGGATGCTGAACGAGCTGATCCGCCCGCACCAGCGGCCGGTCACCAACGTCGCCGCCATCATCGTCATGGCGATCACCTTCGGGCCGATCCTGCTCGCCTATTACCTGACCCGCGACACCCAGGACGTGGCGGGCAGCGGGAAGTAGCCCTCAGCCGGCCGCCTTGGCCCGCTCGATCTCGTAGGTCTGCACATGCGCATTGGCAACGCGCAGCAGCGGCGTCTTGAGGCCGAAGCCCCGGGCGCGGCGCAGCATGTCGCCGATGATGTGATCACCCTCGATGCGGCCGCCCTTCCTGATGTCCCGCAGCATGGAGGCGCTGGCGGCCGAACCCCGCGCGAACAGCACGGACCGCGCCGTCGCAAGACCGGCCTCGCTCGGGGGGAAACCGGCAGCGGCGGCCACCGAGCCGATCTCCGCCAGCAGCTCCTCCATGATCGCCGTGCCGTCGGTGGCGTCGAGGATGGCGCCCACGCTGCCGCGCATCAGGCAGGTGGCGCCGGCCATGGTCGCCAGCATCACCCACTTGTCCCAAAGTCCCTGCTCGATCGGTTCGCTGCGCTGGCTGGTGAAATTGCCGGTCGCCATCAGGCGTGCGATCTCGTCTACCTCGCGCGCCAGAACGCCGCGCCGGATCTGGTCCTGGAAGCGGCCGAAGGCCAGGCGGGCGAACTTGTCGAGATGCAGCATGTCGCCCTCGGGCGACAAGGTGGCGAAGATGCCGCACAACCCGCCGATCGCCCGGTCGGCGCCGAAGCGGGTGCGCAGCGCCTCGACATGCGCCATGCCGTTCAGCAGCGGCAGGACGAGGCCGCGACCCGCAGCCATGTGCGGCGCGATCGATTCCATCGCGGCGGCGAGGTCGTAGGCCTTGCAGGTGAGCAGGATGAGGTCGAACGGCTCGCCGGGGTCCGCGGCGGTCAGCGTGCGAACTTTCAAGGCGGCGTCGCCCACCGGACTCTTGATCACCAGCCCGCGTGCGGCCAGCTGCCGGGCGCGGCCTTCGCGCACCAGGAAACTCACCTCGGCGCCCGCCTCGAGCAGCCGC
>JAEUKU010000421.1 GCA_016794075.1 Rhodospirillaceae bacterium | reverse complement strand
CAAGCTCTTGAAAGGCGTCACCGGCGACGGCACCGGCTGGCTGATCATCGACGACCTGGTGGATACCGGCAAGACCGCCAAATACGTGCGCGACCTGCTGCCCAAGGCGCATTTCGCCACCATCTACGCCAAGCCCGCCGGTAAGCCCGTGGTCGACACCTTCGTCACCGAGGTCAGCCAGGACACCTGGATCTATTTCCCCTGGGACATCGAACCGCAATTCGTCCAGCCGATCGCGAAGCTGAACAAGCGTTAGCGCGCGGCGGGCGGATTCCGCTCCAACCGTCATGGTCGGGCTTGGCCCGACCACCCACGAGTTTCGGCGTCCAAGAGCTCGCATGCGGCAAGCAGACTCGTGGATCCTCGTGCCAAGCACGAGGATGACGAAACGGGCAGCGGCGGCGCTCTTGTCGCCCTGTCAGGTCGTATAACTGATCGCCGCGTAATACGCCTTGCCGTAGGCGGCGATGGCGTTGGCCTTGTCGAGGCCGTTGATGATGCGGCGCGCGTTCACCCAGTCCTCCTTCTGCGGGTTGAAATACTGGGCGAGCTTCTTGCCGGTGAAGCTGCCGGCGATCATGCCTTCGAACATGATGAGCGCGGCATGCGCGGGCTTCAGCGCCAGATCGGCGTCCGTCACCAGGTCGGCGCCGCAGACCTTGCACATCTTCCGGTAATTGTCGCGCCAGGTGAGCTGGACGTAGCCGCGGCCGTAATAGACCTGGCCGGTCTCCGGATCGACCACGCCATAGGGCCGGTTCTTGCCGCGGCCGTATTCGCGGATCGGCTGCATGGTGCGGTCAGTCTCGTGATGCGCCGTCGCCAGCATGTAGGCGAGCCAGCGGTCGTCCTTCTTGGCGTAGCCCTTCTCCCAGCCGTCGAGGATGGCGGTGAGGCCATCCACCTGCGACTGCTTCAGCTTGCCGTCGAACAGCGTCTTGCGCACCTGGTCGAAGAAGAAGGAGCGATTGATCATGGCAGCCCCCGTGCATCGGATCGGCCGCCGATTCGAGCAGATCGCGCGCCGCTTGTCGACGCCGCTAAAGCAAGTCGCCCAGCAGCTCCGGCCGCAGATTGCCGCCGCAGAGGATGGTCGCGGCCGGCGCGTCGCCGCGCGGCGCATCGAGAATGGCGGCAAGGCCGGCGGCGCCCGACGGCTCGACCGCCACGCCGGCATGGCGGAACAGCAGGCGCATCGCCTCCCGCATCCGCGCCTCGCTCACCGCCACCATGTCGTCGACATGGTCCAGCATGAAATCGACCGCGACGTCGACCGGCAGGCGCACGGCCAAGCCGTCGGCGATGGTGTCGGCGCGGTCCGTCGTCACCACCTTGCGCGCGCGCCAGGAGAGCGCCATCGAGGGCGCCTGCTCCGGCACCACGCCGATGATGCGGATGTCCGGCGCATGGGCCTTGGTCCAGGCGGCGATGCCGGAGATCAGCGCGCCATTGCCGACCGGCACATAAATCGCCACCGGGCGCGTCGCCGATCTCAGCAATTCCAGCGCGATGGTGCCGGCACCCTCGGCGATCGCCGGCTCGCGGCCGTCTTCGAGGAACGCGGCGCCGGTCGCGCGCGCAAGCTCCGCCGCATGCGCCTTGGCCGCATCGAAATCATGCCCCTTCAGCACCACCTCGGCGCCGAAATGGCGCATCGCCGCGATCTTCAGCGGGTTGGCCTTCTCCGCCGCGACGACCGTCACGTGCAGCCCGGCGCGCGATCCGCAATAGGCGGTCCCTTGCCCGAAATTCCCGGCCGAGGCGGTGACGATGCGGGCTCCCTTCGCGCATTGATGCGCGAACCAGGAATTGCCGCGACCCTTGAAACAGCGGATCGGGTTCAACGTCTCGACCTTCAGCAGCACCGGCCGGCCGATTTCGCGCACCAGGCCGTCGCAGAGGTATTGCGGCGTGTCCTTGAACACCGGGTCTATGGCGGCATGGGCCGCCGCGACGCGCGCGGGCGCGATCTCCAATGCAGTCTCCTCTCAAATCACCGGCCAGTTGTCGATGAGGCGCGTCTTGCCGATGAAGGCGGCGGCGAACAAACGCGCGGGCGGGCGCGCGACGGGGATCGGCTGCAGGCTCTGCTCGTCGCAGAGCTCGAGATAGTCGATGCGGTCGAAGCCGGATTTGTGCAGGCGGCTCTTGGCCGCGGCCAGCACCGGGGCGGCCGGCGCGCCGGTGCGCAGCTCCGCCACCGTTTCCTGCAGGATCTGCGGCAGGGCGCCGGCGATCCGGCGCTGCGCGGGGGAAAGATAGGCGTTGCGCGAGGACATCGCCAGGCCGTCCGCCTCGCGGATGGTCGGCACGCCGACGATCGCCGTCGGGATGTTGAGGTCGCGCACCAGGCGGCGGATCACCTGCAATTGCTGGAAATCCTTCTCGCCGAAATAGGCGCGGTCGGGCAGCGCCTGCAGCAGCAGCTTGGTCACCACCGTGGCGACACCGCCGAAGAAATGCGGCCGCACCGCACCGCACAAGGTCTGGGTCAGGCCGCTCACCGCGACACTGGTGGAGAAATTCTCCGGATACATCTCGGCGACGTCGGGGGCGAAGAGCAGGTCGACGCCGACCCGTTCGAGCGCTGCCGCGTCGGCCGCCTCGTCGCGCGGATAGGCGGCGAGATCCTCGGTCGGGCTGAACTGCTTCGGGTTGACGAAGAGCGTGGCGATCACGCGCACATTGTCGAGCTTGGCCGAGCGGGCCAGGGTCAGATGCCCGTCATGCAAGGCACCCATGGTCGGCACCAGGCCGATGGTCGCGTGCGCGGCGCGGAACTGCGCCGTCCTGGCGCGCAGATCGGCGACCTTGCGGACGATCTCAAGCACGCTCATGCAACGGCATCTTCGACGACATTAGGCCCCCGCCCCGCTGAAACGGCGCCAGGGTGATGCGGCCGCCCGCGCCGTGTCAAGAAAGCTTCAGCTTGATTTCTTCAGGCTGCCGAAGACGTTCTCCGGCCCCGGGAAGCGGCGGCCGCGCACGTCGGCGGCGTAGCTTGCCGCCGCATTGCCGATCTCGCCGGCCAGCTCGGCATAGCGTTTCACGAAGCGCGGCTTGAAGGCGCCGAACAGGCCCAGCATGTCCTCGGCGACGAGGACCTGGCCGTCGCAATCGGCCGAAGCGCCGATGCCGATGGTGGGGACGGGCACGCGCGCGGTGATCGCCTGCGCCACCTGCTCCAGCACGCCCTCGACGACGATCGAAAAGGCACCCGCCTCGGCGATGGCGATGGCGTCGGCCATGACGCCGGCCGCCTCGTCATGGGCGCGGCCGCGGGCGCGATAGCCGCCCAGCGTGTTGATCTGCTGCGGCATCAGGCCGACATGGCCCATCACCGGGATGCCGCGCTTGACCAGGAACTGCACGGTCGGCGCCAGGTCCTTGCCGCCTTCCATCTTCACCGCCGAGCAGCCGGTCTCGCGCATGATCTTCACCGCGTTGCGGAAAGCCTGCTCGGTCGATTCCTGGTACGAGCCGAACGGCATGTCGACCACCAGGCAGGCGCGCTTGGAGCCGCGCTTCACCGCCGCGCCATGGGCGATCATCATGTCGAGGGTGACCTGCAGGGTGCTGTCGAAGCCGTAGAGCACCATGCCGAGGGAATCGCCGACCAGCAGCAGGTCGACATGCGGGTCGAGCGCCTGGGCCATGGGCGTCGTATAGGCGGTGAGGCAGACGATGGGGTCCTTGCCCTTGCGCGCCACGAGGTCCGGGATGCTGATGCGGCCAAGCTTGGCGCCACCAACATTGCCCTGGGCGGCCGGCGGCTGCGGCGCGCCGCTGTCGTGAACACTCATCCGTCCCTCCCAATGCCTGATCTAGAGGCAGATTGCCGGGTCAGCTCTCGGAGACGGGATATTGTTCACTCTTTTGCTGCGCTGCACAATAGCGAAATTAACCCATTCTGCCGCCCGTGTTGGGCCCGCTTTAGTGCCGGCCGTGCCGCTGGCGCCAATAGCGCTCCATCAGCAGATAGGTGAAGGAGGCCGACCAGGTGATCATGACCAGGCCGGTCAGCGCCTCGGCGCCGGACACCAGGCGATGCGCCGGGGTCATGTGGC
>JAEUKU010000418.1 GCA_016794075.1 Rhodospirillaceae bacterium | reverse complement strand
CCAAGCTCACGCCAAACAACAGGCACCAACAACACCAAAACCCAAGATCCACGGTTACAGCAAAAGCTCCGGATAAAAACCCAGAACCCGCCGCCCGCGAATCCCTTCTCTCTCAATGAACTTGTCAAATAGCAGCGGCGCAGAAGGCCGTCCGGCGTGACCAGCCGGCTCTCGCGTCGACGGAGGCGGGCTTATACTGAGGCTCCAAAGCCATGTCAACTTCCATGTTGCCGTCCCATGACCGAACCACAGAGCCGCTCCCATTTGGCCGCATCCGGATCTGGCACGAATCTGGCAATCAGCGCGAAATACTTTGTAAATCATATATTTACGGGAATTTAACCCGATCGGCTGCATTCTGGCTCGCGAAACGGCGCTCGCAGTGTAGTTAATCAGTTCTGCTCAACGCTGTGGCAACGTTGCAACGCATCATGGTTTCCGGATCACAGATTCGATCCAAGCTTCGGCCGCTCTCCGGACGCTAAAATCATGATCTAACAGGGATTTCTAGGTTGACACTGATTCGCGTGACAAGCATGTTGTTAACCTTACCGTCATCGAGTCATGGCACTTTTGTTGCGGCCGCGCCGGAACCGAAGTGCCGGGGGCGATGCAAGAAACCACGCTCAGTAACGCTTAGGGGGACCAGCCTTTGATTTTCGCGCGTAGCCAGGTTTGGGGCACGCTTAAGCGTTACCTGATGTACACAACCGCCGGTTTCATCGTTCTCGGTGGCCTTGGCGCCGCTTGGTCGCATCGTCCCGCCAGTGTGAAGACCGCGGCCGCCGATCCCTTCGACGGCGCCAGGCTCGCCGAACAATTCGCGCAGATCGCCGCGCTCGAAACGCCGATCTGGACCCAGCGACTGATCGCCGACCTCCGCCCGCAGCAGCCGGAAAGCAGCGGGACTTCGCTCGCCGCGACGGAACGACCCGCGACGATCAAGCCCGCCGCCAAGCCCGCATGGCAAACTGCCGGTTTCGCCGGCAGCGATGCCGAGCCGAAGCTCTCCGCGAGCCCGTTCGAAGTGGCGCAATTGCCGCCGGCGATGATCGTGGCACCGGCCTACCGGACGCCCGCGCCGACGCCGGGACATGGCGCCGAGCAGACGCCGGCTCCGGAAATGACGGCGGCGGAAAACGTCGCGCCGTTCACCGCGCGCATCTTCACAACGCCGGATTTCACCGCGCCCAACATCACCGTTGCGCCCTATGCCAACGTCGCTCCGGTCGCGCTCGCGGCTGCGGAGACCGCCCCCGAGGCAGACATGCCCGAAACCGGCGCACCGCTCGGCTTTGCCTGGGGCGCAATCGAAAGCTCGATCGCCGACCAGGTCGCCCAGGACATCCAGAAGGTTATCGAAGTGCGGCCGGGGGACACGCTCTATGGCGTGCTGGTCGATGCCGGCGTCACGGAAGACGAGGCGAAGGATGCGGTCGGCGCCATCTCCGACGTGTTCTCGCCGCGCGCCCTGCGCGCCGGGCAGGAGATCACGCTCAGCATCTCGACCGCCTCCGGCATGCGGGATTCGTCGACCGATCCGCAGCTGGTCAGCCTCACCTTCGAGCCGGACGTCGTCACCGACGTGACGCTGACGCGCAGCGGCAGCGGCGACTTCGTCGCCGCCGCGATCGACAAGGAACTGGTCGAGGCCAACCGCCGCGCCGCCGGCGTGATTGACAGCTCGCTCTTCGTCGCCGCGCAGGAAGCCGGCGTGCCGATGCCAGTGGTCGCCGATCTGATCAAGACGTTCTCCTTCGACGTCGACTTCCAGCGCGACATCCAGGACGGCGATGCCTTCGAGGTCTTCTACGAGCGCAAGGAGACGGCGGAAGGCGATTTCGTGAAGTCCGGCCAGATCCTGTTCGCCTCCCTGACGCTCTCCGGCAAGACCATCCCGGTCTACTATTTCGAGCGCGACGGCGAGGGCGAGTATTTCACGCCGAAGGGCGAGGCGATCCGCAAATCGCTGCTTCGCACGCCGGTCGATGGCGCCCGCATCACCTCCGGCTTCGGCATGCGCATGCATCCGCTGCTCGGCTATTCGAAGATGCACAAGGGCGTGGATTTCGGCGCCCCCACCGGCACGCCGATCTTTGCCGCCGGCTCCGGCACCGTGGTCGAGCTCGGCAAGAAGGGCGCCTACGGCAACTACGTCCGCATCCGCCACAACGGCGAGTACCAGACCGCCTACGCCCACATGAGCAAGTTCGCCAAGGGCCTGAAGAAGGGTGACAAGGTCAAGCAGGGCGAAGTCATCGGCTATGTCGGCGCCACCGGCCGCGTCACCGGCCCGCACCTTCATTACGAGGTGATGATCGGCGGCGAGCAGACCAACCCCGCCAAAGTGAAGATGGCGAGCGGCGACAAGCTCACCGGCAAGCAGCTGAAGATGTTCCAGGCCCAGATGGCAGAGATCGACGCCGAGCGCCAGCGCCAGGCCGACCAGCAGCTGATCGCCGAAACGCCGGGCAACCTCGATCGCAGCTGCGGCATCGAAGAGGGCTGCCAGAACTAGGTTTCACGCAATCGAGAATGCGTAAAGGGCCGGGGCAACCCGGCCCTTTTCCGTTGCGCCTGTCCCACGACGCGCGCCCGCATGTCGCCCGCGGGCGTAGCGCGGCCGGCACGGCTGGAAGGCGGCTTGCCGGTCCCGGCATCGGGAATAATGATGGTCGACGCCGCGATCCGCCTGGATATGCCATTGTCCGAAACGCAGGGTAGTTGGAGGCGCCCGAGGACTCCCATGGCAGCGCTCAAGATCAGAAATTTCTGCGCGCCGGACGATCTTGCCCAGATCGAGCGGCTGGTGTCGGCCGTGGTGCAGGAATGCTATGGCCACCTGATCCAGGACTATCGCTTCGACGTCGAGGAGGACTGGCCCAGTTCCTGGCTCGCCGAAATCGAGGGCGAGATCGTCGGCGTCATGCTCACGAAGCGGGATTGGCTGGAGGACCTCTGGATTGCGCGGCATCAGCGACGCCTCGGCATCGGCGCACAACTGCTACGAATCGGCGAACGAGAAATCGCCGGCCGCGGACACAAGCTGGGAAAATTCCGGGTGGTCGCCGACAACCTGCAAGCGAAGCGGTTCTATGCCCGGCACGGCTGGATCGAGGACTGTCACTACCCGCACGAGGTGAACGGATTCGGGATGGTCGATATGGTGAAGGGACTCGAGACCTTTCAGCGAGGATCAAGCCAAAGGCCGGGCACTGGGCCCGGCCTTGCTTGACGATCCAGCGCGCCGCCGTCAGGCCGCGCGCATGTCCTGCACGAAGCGCTCGATGATCTGGCGGATCCGGTCGGTGTGCTCGCCCAGCTGGCGCGCCGCGTCGAGCACCGTGGCAGCCGAGCCCTTGGTGTCCCTGGCGGCATGCGCCACCAGCTCGACCTTCTGCGAGACTTCCTGGTTGCCGGCCGAGGCCTCCTGGACGTTGCGGGCGATCTCGCGCGTCGCGGCGTTCTGCTCCTCGACCGCGGCGGCGACGCCGCCGGAGAGCTCGGTCATCTGCTTCACCTGGCCGCCCACCGCGCGGATCGCCTCGGCGGTCGACTGCGTCGAATTCTGGATGGTGGAGATCTGGACCGCGATGTCCTCGGTCGCCCGCGCGGTCTGGTTGGCCAGGCTCTTCACCTCGTTGGCGACGACGGCGAAGCCCTTGCCCGCCTCGCCGGCACGCGCCGCCTCGATCGTGGCGTTGAGCGCCAGCAGGTTGGTCTGGTTGGAGATCTCGGTGATCAGGCGCACGACGTCGCCGATCTTGGTGGAGGCTTCGGTCAGCAGTTCCACCCGCGAGGTGGTCTCGTCGATGGCGTGCGAGGATTGCGCGGCGATGCTCGACTGGCTGGCGACCTGGCGGCTGATCTCCATGATCGAGCTGGACAGCTCCTCGGTCGCCGCAGCGACCGTGGCGACATTGGCGCTCGCTTCCGCCGCGGCCGCGGCGACCTTCTCCGCCTGATCGAGCGAATCGCTCGATGAGCGGCCGAGCGACTGCGCGGTGCCGTCGAGCGACTTCGCCGATTCCAGCAGGCCGGCGAGGATGGTCTCGATCTCCTGGTCGAAGCGATGCGCAACCTCGGCCACATGCGCCGCGCGCCGTTCGCGCGCCGCCTGCTCCTTCGCCGCTTCCGCCTGCAGCACCGCATTGCGGCGCATGTTCTCGGCGAACACCGCCACGGCGCGGGCCATGTTGCCCACCTCGTCGCTGCGCTCGGCGAAGGGGATGGCGACCGAGGTGTCGCCGCTCGCCAGTTTGTTCATCGTGCCGGTGATCGAGCGGATCGGCGCGCCGATCGAGCTCGACAGCCAGAAGAAGAAGCCGATCGAAGCCGCCATGGTGACGGCCGCGCTCAGCACCACGACCAGGAAGGTCGTCTCCAGTGCCGTCGCCTGCTCGGCGCCGACCTGGGCGGTGTTGGCGTCCAGCAGCGCGATCGCCTTTGCGCCAGCCTCCTCCAGGCCGTGCGTCAGGTCTTCGCCGGCGCCGGTGACCTCGATCGCGCGGGCTTCGTTGACCGTGTCCGGATGACGCATCAGGGTCATCTGGCGGGCCGCCGGGCCGGTGCGCCAGGTAGCGATCACCGCCTCGATCTGCTTGATATGGGCGATCAGGGTCTCGTTGCCGGCGGCATCTTTCAGAGCGGTGGCGATCGCAGCATCCAGTTCGCCGCCCAGCGCCTCGAAATCCTTGCCGTAGTCGGAGGAGCCGGTAATCAGCAAGCCACGGATTGCGGCCTGCATCTTGGCGGCGTCCGCCAGCACGGCATTGACGGATTTCGCCTGCAGCGCCGTCTGGTCGTTGATCGCGGCCGCCTTCTGAATGCGCGTGGTCTGGGTGATTGCGATCGCGCCGGAGACGATGATCACCAGGCCGAGGATCGAAAAGGCGGCAATGAGCTTCTTCGCCACCGAGAGATTCGCGAGTTTCATCTGCTTGGCCCCTTACTGCGCCGAGGTGAGCCCGAGGTCGAGCCGGCGCTGCAGTTCGGTGAGGTTGATTTCAGCGGTGACCGCGCCAACCGGTTCCTGCGTCGCCGGATCGACGATGGTGAAGTTCACCTGGGTGCGCCAGGTCTTGGTTTCGTCGTGGAACTCGGCCTCGTCGACGAATACCGCGTCGGGGGCTACGCCATAGGTCTTCTGGAACTTGTCCTCATCGCCCTGCCAGTAATCCGACGTCACCGAGCTCTGGCCGACGTTCAGGCCGAACTTGTCCATCACGAAGATCTCGGTGAACAGCCCCGCCGATTTCGCCTGGGTGTAGAGCAGGTAACTGGAAAGCGGAGAGCTGAGGATCTCGGCGATCAGCGGCTGGTCTTCCGATTCCGCCTCGGCCTTCCAGGTGTTGTCCAGGGTGTCAATCTCCGCCTGCTGCACACCCTCATGCCGCTTGTTGGACGCATTCACCGAAAGAATGGTCACCGGCTGCAGCAACTCCTGGCGCAGGGTTTCCACGAATGCCGGCGTGATGATGCTGGTGGATATGGAGGCGGGAGCGGTGGTGGCAACCTGCTGCGCCTGCGCGGCGAGGATAGGCGTATTGGCCGCGAGCGTCGCTAAGACACAGGCTGACGCAAGCGAGCGAATGCGTGTCGACATGTCGAACCCCAGGTAGACATTGCGGTTTCCGCCTTTCTAGGCGAAGGGGGTAAATGAACCGTCAACACTGCTTAGAATCGATCTAAATCAGCCCCATCTTTTGTCCGCAGATGGAGGTCCGCAGCGGGCCCTTTGCCCGCTGCGAACTGCGGAGGAATAATGGCCTAGGCCGCGACGGAGAGCTTGCGGCCGTTGATGGTCAGCCCATCCTTGTCTGCCGAGACCTGGATCACATCGCCAGCCTTGAACGCGCCTTCGAGCAGCATGCCCGCCAGCGGATTCTGCAGTTCGCGCTGGATCACGCGCTTCAGCGGCCGGGCGCCATAGACCGGATCGTAGCCGGCATCGGCCAGCCAGGCCTTGGCCCGCTCATCGAGGCTCAGCTCCAGCTTGCGGTCCGCCAGCAGCGCCTGCAGCCGCTTCAGCTGGATGGCGACGATGCCGGTCATGTGCTGGCGCGACAGGCGGTGGAACAGGACGATCTCGTCCAGGCGGTTGAGGAATTCCGGACGGAAGGCCCGGCGCACCACATCCATGACCCGGTCGCGGACCAGGTCGACGTCTTCGCCGTCCTTCTGCGCGGCCAGGACGTCGCTGCCGAGGTTGGACGTCAGGATGATGAGCGTGTTCTTGAAGTCCACGGTTCGGCCCT
>JAEUKU010000417.1 GCA_016794075.1 Rhodospirillaceae bacterium | reverse complement strand
CCAAGCTCACGCCAAACAACAGGCACCAACAACACCAAAACCCAAGATCCACGGTTACAGCAAAAGCTCCGGATAAAAACCCAGAACCCGCCGCCCGCGAATCCCTTCTCTCTCAATGAACTTGTCAAATAGCAGCGGCGCCGCACGCGCGACGCCCAGACCTGATTCGGCCGGAGACAAACGCGCAATATAGCGATGCCAAGTGGGTGATTCAAGCGCCCAAAGGACGCATCACCCTTCAGATCCGGTGTCCCGAAGGCCCACCTTTTCCAGAGCCGACCAAGAACCAGCGGCCCCGTTCGACGGCGCGGTTTCTACTGGAGTCGGGCCGGAGTGTAAAGAAAAAAGCGCAACAATCTTATCCACAGCCCGGGACCAGGAAACCACGGCAAAATCCACGCCACCATTGGCTTGACGCCGGCCGGCCGGAGGTGGAGCATCAAGCCGTCGGGGCCTCGCAGACTCCCGGCCAACCCAAGATGCTCAGCCTGGCATCCAAGCTCTGCTCAACCTGAAGCGTCTCGGGCGCCAAGGAGAGCAATGCCATGGCTACCAATACTCAATCTCACTCGCCGTCTCCGGGGATTTCCGCTTCGGACCTCGCCCACACCCTGGGCTCGGCCGAACATCCTCTCGTCATAGATGTGCGCCGTACCGGGGCCTTTCAAGGCTCCGCCGACCTGCTCTGCGCGGCGCTGCATCGATCGCCGGAAGCGATCGATGCATGGCAGGGCGAATGCGTCGGCGCCCGACGAATTGTCACCGTCTGCGTCCATGGTCACGAGGTCAGCCAGAACGCCGCCGCCTTGCTGCGTCAGCGCGGGTTCGATGCGCGCTATCTGGTCGGCGGGATCCAAGGCTGGATCGGAGAGGGATTGCCGACGCTGCGCAAGACTTCGCTCTACAACGGGGTCATCGCCACGCGCTGGGTCACGCGGGCGCGGCCCAAGATCGACCGCATCGCCTGCCCCTGGCTCATCCGACGCTTCATCGATCCACGCGCCGTGTTTCACTACGCACCGGCGGACGACGTGATCGCCGCGGCGGAAAGGCTGCAGGCCATTCCGTTCGACATTCCCGACGTGCAGTTTTCCCATCGCGGCGCCAGCTGTAGCTTCGATGCCATGATCGAAGACTTCGCGGTCAAGGATCCTGCACTGCTCCGCCTCGCCGAGATCATCCGCGGAGCCGATACCTCATGCCTCGACCTCACTGCGCAATCCGCAGGCCTCTATGCCATCTCGCTCGGACTCAGTGATCTCATCGAAGATGACGACACCTTGCTGCAAAGCGGCATGATGCTCTACGACGCCCTCTATCGCTGGCAACGCGACCTCGGCGGCGAGACGCACACCTGGCCGCCGCGCGATTTGGCGGCGGGAGCGACCGGACGATGACCGCCGGACACCCAAGCTTTGCCGAGGCGACCAGCCTGTGGTTCAAGGTCGGCTGCCTCGGCTTCGGCGGGCCCGCGGGGCAGATCGCGCTGCTGCATCGACTGGTGGTCGACGAGAAGAAATGGGTGTCGGAGGCGCAATTCCTCCACGCGCTCAACTTCTGCATGCTGCTGCCGGGACCCGAGGCGCAGCAGCTGGCCACCTATCTCGGCTGGCTGCTGCACGGCGTGCGCGGCGGCCTGGTCGCCGGCATCCTCTTCGTGTTGCCGGGGCTCTGCGTCATCCTTGCCTTGAGCGCCGCCTATGCGGCGTTCGGGCAGCTGGCATGGCTGGCCGGAATCTTCTTCGGGCTCAAATGCGCGGTTATCGCGCTGGTCGCCGAGGCGCTGTGGCGCGTCGCCAGGCGCGCCTTGAAGCAGCCGACGGACATCGCCGTCGCCTTTCTCGCCTTCGTTGCGCTCTATGCGCTGCAGATACCTTTCCCGATCGTCATCCTTGCCGCCGCCATCCTCGGCGGAGCGGTGGCGTGGCGCAGACCCCCGACGGCCGTCGCGCCGCAGGCCGGCGCTGCGCCGGATCGCATCATCACCATGCACGCACCGAGCCGATGGCGCGTGACCGCGATCGGCGGCATGCTCTGGCTGGGACCAGTCGCGCTCTGCGCCTGGCTGCTCGGCGGCGCCCATCTGTTCACCCAGATGGGCTGGTTCTTCGCCAAAATGGCGGTGGTGACCTTCGGTGGCGCCTATGCCGTACTCACCTATGTCGCCCAGCAGGCGGTCGAGCATTATGGCTGGCTTTCCACCGGCAACATGATCGATGGTCTCGCGCTGGCAGAGACGACACCGGGGCCCCTCATCCTGGTGCTGAGCTTCGTCGGCTATTACGCGGCGCATGAGCAGCCGGGCACATTGCCGGCCGCGCTTGCCGGGCTGCTCGGCGCCGGCTTTGTCACCTGGATTACCTTTGCGCCCAGCTTCATCTGGATCTTCCTCGGTGCGCCCTATGTCGAGCGCCTGCGCAAGAACCGGATGCTCTCAGCGATGTTGGCGACGGTCACCGCGGCGGTGGTCGGCGTCATCGCCAACCTGGCGCTGTGGTTCGCGCTGCATGTGCTGTTCCGCCAACTCACGAGCGTGGCCTGGGGATGGGTCGAGATCGCCTGGCCGGTCTGGAGCAGCGTACAATGGGTCGCCGTCGGATTGTCGCTGCTCGCCGGCCTGGCGTTGATCTGGCGGCGGGTCGGCCTGATCAAGGTTCTCCTGGCGGCGGCGGCGCTGGGCTATGCGGCCCAGGTCACCGGCCTGCTCGGCTAGAACAGCCCAAGCTCGCGCAGCTCGGCCAGCATCTTCGGCGGCATCTCGCCCTCCGCGAGGGCGCTGTTCATCGCCTGGCGCTGGTTGCGGAGGTCGGGCGGTGCATCCTCGGCCTCGAGGTAGCGCCAGCCCTGAAAGGCGCGACGCGGGCGCGGCTCGACCAGAATCACCTTGGGGTCATAGACGATGGCGCAATAGGCTTGGCCGTCCGCATCCGCCACCTCGTCCAGGCGCAGGATCCTGTGGCGAACGCGGATGATACCCTTGATGACCCAATAGAGCGAGCCGCCGTCGAGCACCTCTTCGGCGCGCTTGGGAAACATGCGGGTCCAGTGGCTGTCCTCGACCGGCTTGTTGCGCCGCTGCGCCTTCTTGGCCAGGCGCTCATGCTCCTGGACCAGGTGACCTACGTCACTGACACCGACGCAGAGTTTGATCAGATGAACCGTCATGTCTCGCGAAATCGTGAAGTGTGGGAACGGCCCGCTGGCCGTCAACTGAGAGCAAGTGATTCCCCGAGGAGACCAAGATGTCCAGAACCCTGGCGATGATCCTTCTTGCCGGCACCCTGGCCGCAGCCTGTACGCCGGGCCGGATCGACCGCGTCGGCGTCGATCCCAGCTATCCCGCATGGCAATACCATCGGGTGCCCTATACCCGGGCGATGAAGCTCGATATCTCCGGCAATCCCTTCGGCATCGAGCAGGAAGCCTTCAACCGCATCGTCTCGGAGGCGGTGCAACCCCGCGGCCTCGTGGCGACCGATTCCAGCCCCTATCGCGTGCATCTGGCCTTCGGACCAAGCTCGACCGGGCGCAACATTGCCTGCCGGGCGCAAGGCGCGACGGCTCCCGCCGGCGGTGAAATCCGCCTTGTCGCGGCCCTGTGCCCCGGCAACGGGCCGGCCCTGACCTATCTCACCGGATCCATTGCCGGCGTCACCGGACCGGACGATCCACGCTTTGCGCAGTTCATGCGCAACGCCGTCGTCAGGTTGTTCCCCCGGCCATCGAACGACGACCGCCCCGATTGGCATCACGACCATTGCGTCTTCCCCAACTGCTGAGCGTGCTCAGCGGATGAGGCGGCTGACGGCCTTGAATTCCGGCGTCCCGGCTTGCCGCAGCCATTCGAACAGCACCATTTCGGTGGTCGCCAGCCGGATTCCTGCCGCCTGGAGGCGCTGCAGGGCGATCGCCTTGCTCTGCGCCGCACGGGAACTAACGGCATCGGCGACCACGGTTACGTCGCATTGCGCCGCCGCCATTTCGAGCGCCGTCTGCAGCACACAGACATGCGCCTCGATGCCGAACAGGATCGTCTGGCGGCCGGTGCCGGCGAGCGCCGCGCGCAGACCGGGATTAGCGTAGCAGGAGAATTCCAGCTTTTCGTGGACGGCGTTGGCGGGCGCCAGCTGGGCCAGTTCCGGTACCGTCCGGCCCAGGCCCTGGGGATATTGCTCGGAAACCAGCACCGGGACCGTGAGGACGCGGCAGGCTTCGAGCAGCCGGGCGCCATTGGCGGAAACCAGGGCCGCTTCGCCCATCGCCGGCAGCAGACGCTCCTGCACGTCGACCATCAGGACTTGCGACTTTTCCCGCTGCAGCAGCATGGCCATGCCCACCTTTCCCGAGTCGAGCCGTTAGGAGTTCCTAAACGAAGATAGCCTCAGGCTTCACATCTGCGCTAACCAGAGGGCAAGTTCCGGGGCTTTTCCGGGTGGTTGAATTGACAAAGCGGCCCCCGGCCCTATAGTGCGCCCGACCTTTTGGCAGCGGTTCCGGGCCCCCCTGCCTCTTGTCGCCGACCGGCGAAACTGATCGATGCCCGCATCATGAGATAATGACGTTCGACGAGCTGGGGTTGAACCCCGAAATCCTCAAGGCGATTGCCGAAGTCGGCTATCTGCAGCCTACCCCCATTCAAGAGCAGGCGATTCCAGTAGTTCTGATGGGTCGGGACGTGCTGGGCTGCGCCCAGACCGGCACCGGCAAGACCGCTGGCTTCACCCTCCCCATGATCGAGATCCTGAGCAGCGGCCGCGCCAAGGCGCGCATGCCGCGCTCGCTGATCCTGGAGCCGACTCGGGAGCTGGCCGCCCAGGTGGCCGACAACTTCGAGAAATACGGCAAGCACTGCAAACTGAACTACGCCCTGCTGATCGGCGGCGAGAGCTTCGTCGACCAGGAGAAGAAGCTGGACCGCGGCGTCGACGTGCTGATCGCCACGCCGGGCCGCCTGATCGACCTGTTCGAACGCGGCAAGATCCTGATGAACGACGTCAAGATCCTGGTCATCGACGAAGCCGACCGTATGCTCGACATGGGCTTCATCCCGGATGTGGAACGCATCGTCGGCCTGCTGCCGAAACTGCGCCAGACCCTGCTGTTCTCCGCCACCATGGCGCCGGAGATCCGCAAGCTGGCCGACGCCTTCCTGATGAACCCGAAGGAAATCAGCGTCGCCCCGCCGGCGACCGCCGCAGCAACCGTGGTGCAAGCGCTGGCCGTGGTTCCGACGGAGGAGAAGCGCGAGGCTTTGCGCCGGCTGATCCGCAGCGAGAACGTCACGAACGCGTTGATCTTCTGCAACCGCAAGCGCGACGTCGAGATTCTCTATAAGTCGCTCACCAAGCACGGCTTCGACGCGGTGCGCCTGCATGGCGACATGTCGCAGCCGGCGCGCACCGAGACGCTGGACAAGTTCAAGAAAGGCGAAGTCCGCCTGATGGTGTGCAGCGACGTCGCCGCGCGCGGCCTCGACATCAAGGGCCTCAGCCACGTCTTCAATTTCGACGTTCCGATGCATTCCGAGGACTACGTGCACCGCATCGGCCGCACCGGACGAGCCGGGCGCGAGGGCCATGCCTACACGCTGGCGGCACCGGCGGACGGCAAGTATCTGGCGGCGATCGAGAAGCTGTTGGGCACCTCCATTCCCCGCATCGAGATCGAGGGCCTGGAAACCGCGGCGCTCAGCGAAGGCAAGGAACGCGGTGGCAGGGATCGCGGCGGCAGGGAGCGGGGCGGCAAGGATCGGGGTGAACGTCCGAGCCGGCATGACCGTGGCAGCCGGCAGCGCGAGAAGCGTCAAGCCAAAGTGGCGGAAGTGATCGATGCGGTCATTCCGCATCCGGAGCAGGAAGTCACCCGCCACGCGGTGCTGGAGGCGAGCGTTGCCCTGCCGCAACCGGAAAAGGCGCCGCATCCCAACCGGCACCAGCGCCGCGCGGCTGGCAGAGATCAAGGTGGTCGGGATCATTCGCCCGAGGCGCCGGCCCCGCGGCCGCCCAAGCATGGCGGCGGCCATGTGCATCACGAGCATGATGACGGATTGCCGGGCGTTGCCTTCGGCGACCACACGCCGGCGTTCCTGCTGCGGCGCTCGCGCTCGGGCGAGGCGCGCTGATCCCCTGAAAAAGGCTTGGGCGCGGGTTTCCCCGCGCCCATCGCTTGATGGCGTCGGTGCCGATTAGTTGACGACGGCGTCGGGTTCACCGCCGTCGGTCTCGCCGGCATCGGTTTCATCGTCGTCGCCGGTCGCGGTGTCGTAGCCCTTCGCCGCGTTGGCTTCGTCGGCGATCTCCTGCGCCAGTTCCGGGTCGAGGTCCTGAAGCGCGGTGTTTTCCGGATCGTCCGCGGCCAAGCGATCGACGACCGCCTGGACTTGCGCGGCAGTGACCGGCTTGTTGGTCATGCCGGCCATGAGCGCGCCAAGGTCCTCCACCGTGATCGGTTCCGCTTCGGCTTCCTCGCCGGTTGTCGGTTCCGCCGGGTCGAGGAAACCGCCGAGCGCTTCACCGAAGGTGCGGGCCATGCCGAGTGGCGAGCTGGTACTGGCATTGGCCAGCGCCTGAGGCGATGCGTGCAACACGCCGTTCAGCTTGCCAAGGGCGCTGGGCGACAGCGACGGGTCATCCGCCAGTTCCTGCTTGGTCGGCTTGTGAACCTTGGCGTCCGTTGCGGTGTCGGCGGGTGCATCCGCGGCCGCGGCGGATGCGCCGGAATTGCCGCCGGCATTGCCATTCCCATGGCCGTTTCCATTGCCCCCGCCATTACCTCCGCCGTTGCCGCCGCCGTTGCCGCCGCCATTGCCGCCACCGTTACCCCCGCCATTTCCGCCACCGTTGCCGCCGCCATTGCCCTTTGCGTAAGCGGGCTGGTCGAGATCGAGCATGGCAAGGGGAAGCGGCATCAGGGCCGCGATCAGAGTGGCGGCGATGAGCGGGCGAAGTGCGAGGCGTGGCATTGGGTCGGTCCTTTCGGCAGGAGAGCTTATTGCTTCATTAAACCACGCCGAAGCTGAATGGAAGCTGAACGAGCGGTCGTCTTTGTATTTGATTTTACATGATTTTTCTGGATTTCCGCAGTGAGGAAATTGATCCCGTTGACAGGAACCGGGGATCGGAACAAAAAGAGAACATATAGCTTTACCCGATGTGCTCCGATGACCCCGCGACTTGACTTGAGCCAATTGAAGCGGCGCATCGCGACCATCCTGGCCGCGGAGCCTCCTGACGCGCATGGCGGCGAGGCCCTGCTTGGATTCGGCGTGCCGGCCATCGACGCGGCGCTGCGCGAGGCCGGAATCCCCGCCGGCGCGGTGCACGAGGTGGCGGGCCAAGGCGGCGATGAGGAGCAAGGGGCGGCGGGCGCCGCCTTCCTCGCGCTGGGCCTGAAGGCCAATCCGCGTCCGGGCTGGGTGGTTTGGGTGACCCAGGACGAGGATCTCTACGCCCCCGGCCTGGCCGCCCTCGGCCTGGATTTGCGGCGCCTGATCCTGGTCTGCGCCCGGCGCGATGCGGAGGTCTGCTGGGCGCTGGAGGAGGCCCTGCGCAGCCGTGCCCTGGGCGCCGTCGTCGGCGAGATCGGCGCGGTGACGCTGACGGCGACCAGGCGCCTGCAACTGACGGCGGAGCAGGCCGGCATTCCCTGCTTCCTGCTGCGGCGCTGGCGCACCGGCGAACTGGCCGCGCAACACCGGGCACAGCCGATCGCGGCGGCGACGCGCTGGCGCATCACGTCGCTGCCGCGGGAGGCGAAGGAGATCGCGTCGGAACTGCCGTGCCCGGTCCGGCGCGTGGATTTGTGGCGATGCCGCAACGGGCGGCCGCGCTCTTGGGTGATGGAGACGAGCGATGATGATCAACAGCGGATCGCGGCGCTTCCTCTCGCTCTGGCTGACGCATTGGCCGACCGACCAACATCGCCGGCGCCTGCGCCGGCGCAGGACCGCGTCGCCGAGATCGTCCCCCACCGCGTCCTCGATCGAGACCCAGCCGCTGGTCCTGGCGACGCAGGCCGGCAACCGTCAGGAGATCCAGGCCGTCGATCCGTCGGCCGCTAGACAGGGCGTGCAGCCGGGCATGGCGGTGGCGGATGCGCGCGCCTGGCTGCCGCAGCTGGCCGTCGAAGCGCATGATCCCGCCGCCGATGCCGTCGATCTGCGCCGCCTGGCCGATTGGGCGACGCGTTTCTCGCCCCTGGTGGCGCCGGAGGGCACCGATGGGCTGATGCTCGACATCGCCGGCTGCGCGCATCTGTGGGGCGGCGAAGCGAAGCTGCTGGCCGATCTCGCCCGGCATCTGCACGCTTTCGGCATCCATCACCGCGCCGCCATCGCCGATACGATCGGCGCCGCCTGGGCCCTGGCGCATTATGGCGCCTGCGATCACATGATCGCGCCTGCGGGCAATCTGCGGCCCGCGATCGAGCAATTGCCGCCGGCCGCCTTGCGGCTGCCGGAGGAGCTGTGCGCGCAGTTGAAGCGGCTTGGTCTCCACCGCATCGCCGATCTCTGCGCCCTGCCGCGCGCCGCTTTGGCCCGGCGTTTCGGCGCAATGCTGATCGACCGGCTGGACCAGGCGCTGGGGCGGCGTGACGAAACGCTCTCCCCACTCCTGGCGCCGCCGCAATGCTATGTGCGGCTGGATTTCGCCGAACCGGTGTCCCAGCGCGCCGGCATCGACCGCGCGCTCGCTTTGCTGCTGCGGCGCCTGACCGATGCCCTGCGGCCGCATGAAAGCGGCCCGCGCAAGCTGGAGCTCGCCTGCTATCGCCTGGACGGCGAGACGCAGCGCCTGTTCGTCGGCACAGCGCGGCCCAGCCTCGATCCCGCGCATCTGTTCCGGTTGTTCGAGGACAAGCTCGACACGCTCGCCCCGGATGAAGGTTTCGAGGCCATGCGCCTCGCGGCCGGCGAGGTCGAACGCCTGCAGGCGCGGCAGGGTGATTTCCAAGCGGCGGAAACCGGCAGCGAAAACCTGGCACCATTGATCGACCGGCTCAGCAACCGCCTCGGCGAGGCTGCCGTGCATCGCGTCGAGACGCGGGAAAGCCATGTGCCGGAGCGCGCCGTGCGCCGGTTGCCGCCGCTGGCGGAAAGTCCGCGCCTGCATTGGCCGCAGGCCACGCAGCGCCCCATCCGCCTGCTGCCGCATCCCGAGCCGATCGAGGCGGTGGCGCCGGTGCCGGACGACCCGCCGGTGCAGTTCCGCTGGCGCCACGTGCTGCACCGCGTCCGCGCGGCGGAAGGGCCGGAGCGCATCGCGCCGGAATGGTGGCTGCCCGGCGAGGCGGATGCCGAGATCCGCGACTATTACCGGGTCGAGGATTCGGAAGGCCG
>JAEUKU010000388.1 GCA_016794075.1 Rhodospirillaceae bacterium | reverse complement strand
GGACCCCTTGCGCTATATTTCGACCCGCGGCGCCGCGCCGGCGCTGAGCTTCTCCGATGTGCTGCTGGCCGGCCTGGCGCGCGATGGCGGCCTCTACGTGCCGGAAACCTGGCCGCGCCTGACGGCGGATGAAATCCGGGCCCTGCGGGGGCTCTCTTACGAGGAAATCGCGCTCCGCGTCATGCGCCCCTTCATCGGCGGCGAGATTGCCGATGCCGATCTGAAGGCGATGATCGATGCCGCCTATGCGAGCTTCCGTCACCAGGCGGTGGCGCCGCTGAAGCAGCTCGACGACAATCTCTGGCTGATGGAGCAGTTCCACGGGCCCACGCTCGCCTTCAAGGACCTGGCGCTCCAGCTGGTCGGCCGGCTCTACGATCATGTCCTGGGCCAGCGCGGCGAGCGCGTCACCATCATCGGCGCCACCTCGGGCGACACCGGCTCGGCGGCGCTCGAGGCCTGCCGCGACCGCGCGGCCATCGACATCTTCATCCTGCATCCACAAGGCCGCGTCTCCGAGGTGCAGCGGCGGCAGATGACCACCATCCCCTCCGCCAATGTCTTCAACATCGCCGTCGAAGGCTCGTTCGACGATTGCCAGGATCTGGTGAAGGCGATGTTCAACGACCACGCCTTCCGCGACCGCATCAGCATGTCGGCGGTGAATTCCATCAACTGGGCCCGCATCATGGCCCAGATCGTCTACTACGCCGTCGCCGCCGTCGCGCTCGGCGCGCCGGACCGTCGCATCGGCTTCGCCGTGCCCTCGGGCAATTTCGGCAACATTTTCGCCGGCTATGTGGCGCGGCAGATGGGCTTCGACCTGGCGCCGCTGATCGTCGGGTCCAACCGCAACGACATCCTGGCGCGATTCTTCGCCGGCGGGCGCATGGAGATCGCCGACGTGGTGCCGAGCCTGTCGCCCAGCATGGACATCCAGGTCTCGTCCAACCTGGAGCGGCTGCTGTTCGACCTGTTCGACCGCGACGGCGCCAAGCTGGGCGCGGCGATGACCGCGTTCCGCCAGACCGGCAGGTTCGCGGCGCCGGAAGCCGGCTGGAATCGCGTCAAGGACCTGTTCCACGCCGCCGCCCTGGATGACGAGGGCACCGTGGCGAAGATGCGCGCGCTCTACCAAGCCACCGGCGAGTTGATCGATCCGCACAGCGCCATCGGCATCCATGCGGCGATGGCCTGCCGGACCGATCGCGAGACGCCGATCGTCGCGCTCGCCACCGCGCATCCGGCGAAGTTCCCCGACGCCGTCCTACGGGCCACCGGAATCCGGCCGCAACTGCCGGATTTCCTCGCCGACCTTCACGAGAGGCCGGAGCGGATCGCGGCCTTGCCCAACAATCTCCGCGCGGTGCAGGATTACGTCCTGTCGCACCGGCGCAACGATCGGAACCCCTGATGGAAGGCTCCATTCCCGACAGCGTCCGCATCACCACCCTGCCGAACGGGTTCCGCGTCGCCACCGACCGCATGGATTCGGTGGAGACGACGTCGCTCGGCGTCTGGGCCGGTGTCGGCACGCGGCACGAGCCGGCCGAGCATAACGGCGTCGCCCATCTGCTGGAGCACATGGCCTTCAAGGGCACGACGCGGCGCAGCGCCCGCGACATCGTGGTCGAGATCGAGGATGTCGGCGGCTTCCTCAACGCCTATACCGGGCGCGAGCAGACCGCCTTCTATGCGAAGGTGCTCGCCGAGGACACCGGGCTCGCGGTCGATATCCTGGCCGACCTGCTGCAGAACTCGGTGTTCGACGCCGACGAGCTGGTGCGCGAGCGGGCCGTGGTGCTGCAGGAGATCGGCCAGGCCGAGGATACGCCCGACGACATCATCTTCGACCGCTTCCAGGAGGTGGCCTTTCCCGATCAGGCGATGGGCCGCCCGGTCCTGGGCCGAGCGGAGATCGTCCGCGACCTGCCGCGCGACGTGGTCGCCGGCTACATGGCCAGCCGCTACCGCGCCGACCGCATGGTGCTGGCCGCGTCGGGAAAGCTGGAGCACGACCGGCTGGTCGATCTGGCGGCGAAGCTGTTCGACCGGCTGCCGACCGGCCCGTCCGTGGTGCCGGAGCCGGCGCGCTACGGCGGCGGCGACAACCGCGCCCAGCGCGAGCTCGAGCAGGTGCATCTGGTGCTGGGCTTCGACGGCGTCGGCTTCGACCACCCGGACTACTATGTCGCCGCGGTGCTGTCGCAGCTGCTGGGCGGCGGCATGTCCTCGCGCCTGTTCCAGGAGATCCGCGAGAAGCGCGGGCTGGTCTATTCGATCCACAGCTTCACCAGCTCCTATCAGGATGGCGGCCTGTTCGCCGTCTATGCCGGCACCGGCGAGGAGGAGGTGGCGGAATTGCTGCCCGTCGTCTGCGACGAGCTCAACAAGGTGACGACCGACATGAGCGCCGCGGAAGTGGCGCGCGCCGCCGCGCAGCTGAAGGCGGCGACCCTGATGGCGCGCGAGAAGCCGAGCGCGCGCTGCGAGCAGCTGGCGAGCCAGCTGCTGATCTACGGCCGGCCGATCCCGCCGGCCGAAGTGGTGGCGCGCATCGATGCCGTCACCGTCGGCGACCTCGTGCGCCTGGCGCAGCGGCTCTTCGCCACGAAGCCCTGCCTGACCGCGCTCGGCCCGGTCGCGCGCGTCATGCCCTATGACGCGCTGGTCGGGCGTCTCGGCTGAGGCCGCCGGCGATGTTCGATCTCGGTCCCAGCTATGTGCCGCTGCCGCCGGAGCTGGCGGATGCGCGGGTCCGGCTGCGGCCGCCGCGCTTCGGCGATTTCCGCGCCTGGCAGGAGCTGCGCGCCGGCAGCCGCGCCTTCCTCGAGCCGTGGGAGCCGACCTGGGAAGCCGACATGCTGACCCGCGCCGGCTATCGCAAGCGGGTGCGCCTGATGGCGCAGGATTGGCGCGATGATCGCGGCTACGGCTTCCACATCTTCGACCGCGCGGACCAGGCGCTGGTCGGCGGCGTCAACCTCACCGGGGTTCGCCGCCGCGCCGCGCAATTCGCCAGCCTCGGCTATTGGATGGGCGTCGATCACGCGGGGCACGGCCTGATGTCGGCCGCCTTGCGCGTGCTGCTGCCCGCCGCGTTCCAGAATTTCGGCCTGCACCGGGTGGAGGCCGCCTGCATCCCGGAGAACGCGCCCAGCCGCGCGCTGCTGGCCAAGTTCGGCTTCCGCAGCATCGGCCTGGCGCGCGCCTATCTGCGCATCGACGGCGCCTGGCGCGACCACATCCTGCACGAGCTGCAGATCGATGATTTGATGGCCTCGCGCGGCATGGCCGGCGCGATCACCGAAAGGCGCGCAGGCGAGCGCGAGGCGGCCGCACCCATCGCGGCGGAACAGGGCGCGATCGTGGATCGGCAGGTTTAGCGGATCGCCGTCAGGCGTTGCCGTGCTGGCCGGAGAGCAGGCGGAAGTCGATGCCGATCTTCTCGATGCTGCGCTCCCACTTGTCGGTGAGCTGGTCGTCGAAGATCAGCTCCTCGTCGGCGGGCACGCAGAGCCAGGCATTGCCCTGGATCTCG
>JAEUKU010000428.1 GCA_016794075.1 Rhodospirillaceae bacterium | reverse complement strand
GAGCTCGGCTCGATCGCCGAGCGGCGCATCGACCGGCTGCTCAATCCGGCGACCAGCGGATTGCCGGCTTTCCTGGTCAAGCAGGGCGGCGTGAATTCCGGCCTCATGATCGTGCAATACGTGGCGGCGTCGCTGGCCGCCGAGAACAAGCGCCTGAGCCAGCCGGCGGTCGCCGACAATTACGTCACCTCGGCGCAGCAGGAGGACCACATCAGCCTGGGCACGCCGGGCGCCTTGAAGGCGCTGAAGGTGATCGACAACACGCGGCGGATTCTGGCGATCGAGTATCTCTGCGCGGCGCAGGCCATCGAGTTCCTGCCGCGCCTGCGTCTCGGGCGGGGCACGCAGGTGGCCTATGACCGGTTGCGGGCGGAGATCCCGTCGCTGGAGCAGGATCGCTTCCTCAGCCCCGAGATCGTCCTGGTCGAACGGGGCCTGCTGGAGCCGGCTTGGCTGGCTGAAATCGAAGCGGCCATCATATAGTTGTCTATAGCAACTATATTGGTTATCTTAGGCAATCATTTGAGGTTGCCCGGATGGAACAGACGGCTCTTTGCGCCGAGGCGATGCGGCGCTTCTCGCGCTTCTACACCCGCCGGATCGGCGTATTGCAGGATGGCTACAATGGCACGGAGCTCTCGCTGACCGAGGCGCGGGTGATCTACGAACTGGCGCAGCGTGACGGCGCGACGGCCGCCGAGCTGGTGAAAAGCCTCGGCCTCAATCCGGGCTATGTCAGCCGCATCCTGAAAGGCTTCGAGGAGCGCGGCCTGATCACCCGCACGCAATCCGCCGACGATGCCCGCCAGCAGCTCGTCCGTCTGGCCGAAAGCGGAACGGAGAAATTCGCCGCGCTCAACGCGCGCTCGCGCATGGATATGGAGCATCTGCTGGGCGATCTCACCGGCGGTCAGCAGAAGCGCCTGATCAATGCCATGAGCGAGATCGAGACGCTGCTTTCGGCCGAACCGGAATCGCGCGCGCCCTACATCCTCCGCCCGCACCAGCCGGGCGACATCGGCTGGGCGGTGCAGCAGCACGGCTTGCTCTATGCCCAGCAATATGGCTGGGACGAGAGCTTCGAGGCGCTGGCGGCGGAGGTCGCCGCGAAATTCATCCGCGACTTCGATCCGAAGCGGGAGCGCGCCTGGATCGCGGAGAAGGACGGCGAGAATGTCGGCTGCGTCTTCCTGGTGAAGCAATCCGACGAGGTCGCCAAGCTGCGCATGCTGCTGGTGCATCCGAAGGCGCGCGGCCTCGGCATCGGCAAGCGCCTGGTGCAGGAATGCATCAGGTTCGCGCGCGCGCGGGGCTACCAGAAGATCACGCTGTGGACTAACGACATCCTCACCACCGCGCGGCACATCTACAAGCAGACGGGATTCAAGCTGGTCGCCGAAGAACCGCATTTCAGTTTCGGCCACCACATGGTGGGCGAGACGTGGGAGCTGGAGCTGACGACCGTCCCTTCGCCTTGAGACATCTCCTCATTCGTCATCACCGGGCTTGACCCGGTGATCCAAGTTTTCTGCCGGTGCTCTGCGTCGCCGGATTTGGATTGCCGGGTCAAGCCCGGAAATGACGAAGTAAAAGGACCTACAGCGCCTTGAACTTGCCGCGCAGGCGGTAGCGGGCGCCGGGGTAGAGCAGGCGGACGTAGCTGGCGATGCGGCCGTTCGACCAGGTGGTGCGGGTGAGGCACAGGCAGGGCTCGTCAGCCTCGATCTTCAGCAGCTTGCGCTCCGCCGCCGTCGCGTGCACCGCCTCGATGACGTGCTCGGCCTCGGAAATCGGCGCCGCCGCCATCAGATAGACATAGGGCGTCTGGGTGGTGAAATCCTGCGCCAGGTAATCGGGCGCCGAGTGCGGGTCGACGAAGCGGTCCTCGAGCTGCATCGGGATGTCGTCCTCGGCATGCAGCAGGATGGAATGGAACACCGGATCGCCGGCGCGCAGGCCGATCGCACGCGCGATGTCGGCGCTGGCCTTTTCCTTGCGCAAGGTCAGGACCTGGGCGCTGTGCCGGCGGCCGCGGGCGGCGATCTCGTCGGCGATGTTGCGCACCTCGAACAGCGCCGATTGCGCCTTGGGCTCGGCGACGAAGGTGCCGACGCCCTGCACCCGCACCAGGCGGCCTTCCATGGTCAATTCACGCAGTGCGCGGTTGATGGTCATGCGGCTGACGCCGAGGTCGCGCACCAGCTCGGATTCCGAGGGGATGCGGTCGCGCGGCTGCCACTCGCCGCTGTCGATCCGCTCGGTGATCATGCGCTTGACGCGCGAATAGCGGGGCAGGAGTTCGTTATTCAACGGATTCATGTCCGATCTTGTCTAGACAGGCTTATGCCAGACATGATCTGTAACCACAAGCATTCCGAGGATTTCGCAGGTTGCGCATGACCACT
>JAEUKU010000315.1 GCA_016794075.1 Rhodospirillaceae bacterium | reverse complement strand
TCGAAGGTGTCGGTCTCGCGCCGCGCGGCCTTGCCGCAATGCGGACAGGTGGTGTGCTTCCAGGTCGGATGGTGGTCGAGCGGATTGCCGGGCTTGTCGAAGGTGACGTCGTCGGGCAGCAGCACCGGCAGGTCCTTGTCGGCGACCGGCACGACGCCGCAGGACTCGCAATGCACCATCGGGATCGGGCAGCCCCAGTAACGCTGGCGCGACACCAGCCAGTCGCGCAGGCGGAACACCGTGGTCGGCTCGCCGTCATTCTGCGCCTTCAGCTTCTCGCCGACCTTGCGCTTGGCCTCCTCGACCGGCAGCCCGTCGAGGAAGCCGGAATTGTAGATCGTGCCGTCCTCGGTATAGGCGGTATCGCCGATGCCAAACTCCTTTGGGTCCGCCTCCGGCGGAAGCACGACAGGCGTCACCTCCAGCCCGTATTTGCGGGCGAAGTCGAGGTCGCGCTGGTCATGCGCCGGGCAGCCGAAGATGGCGCCGGTGCCGTATTCCATCAGCACGAAATTGGCGATGAAGACCGGCAGCGTCTTGCCCTGGATGAAGGGATGCTGCGCCGAGATCTGCGTGCGAAAGCCGCGCTTCTCCTGCGCCTCGATCGCCGCTTCGGAGGTTCCCGCGGCGCGGCATTCGGCGATGAAGGCGGCCGCGGCAGGGTCCGCCTTCGCCGCGGCCTCGGCCAGCGGATGGTCCGGCGACACCGCCATGAAGGACGCGCCGAACAAGGTGTCGGGCCGTGTCGTGAAAATCGTCAGCCTGTCGTCTCGACCCGCGAGCTTGAAATGCACATAGGCGCCGGTCGACTTGCCGATCCAGTTCTCCTGCATCAGCCGGACCTTCTCCGGCCAGCGGTCGAGACCCTTCAGCGCCGCCAGCAGATCGTCGGCATAGGCGGTGATCTTCAGGAACCACTGGGCGAGCTTGCGCTTCTCGACCAGCGCGCCGGAGCGCCAGCCGCGGCCGTCGATCACCTGCTCGTTGGCCAGCACGGTGTGGTCCACCGGGTCCCAGTTGACGAAGGCCTCCTTGCGATAGGCGAGGCCCGCCTTGTGGAAATCCAGGAACAGGCGCTGTTGCTGGGCGTAATAGCCCGGATGGCAGGTGGCGAGCTCGCGGTTCCAGTCCAGCGCCAGGCCCATGCGCTTCAGCTCGGCGCGCATCACCGCGATGTTGTCGTAGGTCCAGCTCGCCGGGTGGATCTTCTGGTCGCGCGCCGCATTTTCCGCCGGCAGGCCGAAGGCGTCCCAGCCCATCGGGTGCATCACATTGAAACCCCGGGCGCGCTTGTAGCGGGCGACCAGGTCGCCCATGGTGTAGTTGCGCACATGGCCCATGTGGATGCGCCCGGACGGATAGGGGAACATCTCCAGCACGTAGTATTTCGGGCGGCTCGGATCGGCCTCGCAGGCGAAGCTGTTGCGGGCGGACCACTCCGCCTGCCATTTCGGCTCGGTTTCCTGGAAATTATAGCGCGACGACATGGGCAATCTGTTCCGCAGGCCGGAGTGTTGGGGGCCGCGACCGCCTGCAGTCCCCTGCCCGGCCGTCGGCCCCGTTGGTGCTATTGCGAGCCGGCCAGGCGCATCTGCCGGGCGCGGGTCAGGATGGCGTTCTCGAGATCGGTGGCGGTGTTGAGCGCCACCGGGGCGTCGACCCAGCCGGCGCCCTGCATCTGCTGGCGGAACACCGAGGCGCGGATGCCGTCGGCGCGCAGCGCCCGGCCGAGGATGTAGATATTGACCTTGAAGCGCTCGTCCGGCGCCGAGGGCGGCGTATACCAATCGGTGATGATGACGCCGCCGAAGGGGTCGGCCGAGACCAGCGGCATGAAGGAGACGGTGTCGAGCGAGGCGCGCCACAGCAGGTTGTTGACGCCGATGCCGCCGCCGCCCCCGTCCTCCGGCAGGTCGGGGCCGAAAATGCCGCCGGTGCCGAAGATGCCGGGCTCTTCCTCGTATTGCACCTTGGGGCCCGGCTTCTGCCGCGGCACCGGATACTTGGCCTCGCCGCCGAGGTCGAAATTGCAGCCTGCGAGGGCCAGCAGGCCGAGCGAGACGAAGACCAGGCGCGCCAAGCCGCCAAGATCCGGGAACCGGCGCGGATGCCTGGCGCCTTGGTCAGCGCGATCCCGCATGGCAACTTTCATATTGACGGCCCTTCCGTGCTTTCCCTAAGAACGCCCCGCCGCTTCCGTCGGAAGCCGGGCCCGCGCCCGGCCCCTCCGCCGACTTTGCCGGGTTCCGGCCCGGATCTTGAGTTCCCGGGTCCTGGCTCTTGCGGCGCCCTGTTATATGCCGCGGCCGGGGCCGCGTCATAGGCTTTAGCGAGCACTCTGGTACGCGAAATCGCGCGGCCCGGTCAAGTTGGCAGAGCGCCCGCGACAAGCCGCTCAAGCGGGTGTGACGGCGGTGGGCGGCGGGTCGGGGTGGGGTCGGCGCGCGGGGACTGTTCCGGGCCTTCCCGGCACGGACCGGGCGATGGGAAAGCAGGAACAATGTCCAAGATCATCTGGCTCGCCTCCTACCCCAAGTCCGGCAATACCTGGATGCGGGCCTTCCTGCACAACCTGCTGCGCGACCCGAGCGAATCCTACGACATCAACAAGATCACCGATTTCTCCACCAGCGATTCGGCGATCGAGTGGTATTCGGCTCAGAACCCCAAGCCCTGGCAGGACTGGACCGCGCTTGACGTGGCCAAGATGCGTCGCGGCGCCCAGCAGGCGATCTGCCGCTGGCGCAAGGACGACACCTTCGTGAAGACCCACAACGCCTCGGTGGTCTTCCTTGGTTATCCCCTGATCCACCAGGACCTGACGGCGGGCACCATATATATCGTGCGCAACCCGCTCGACGTCGCCATCTCGCTCACCCACCATTACGGCTGCGACCTCGACACCGCGATCGGCATCCTGGCCGACCCTTCGATCGGCTCCAAGACCAACGACAAGATCGTCTACGAGGTGCACAAGAGCTGGTCGATCCATGTCGACAGCTGGACCTCGCAGAAGCGGCCCGGCCTCGCCGTGCTGCGCTACGAGGACATGCTGGCCGACCCGATGCGGGTGTTCGGCGGCCTGGCGCAGTTCCTCGGCCTCAACCCGCCCAAGGCCCGGCTGCAGCGGGCGGTGGAGCGTTCCTCCTTCAAGGCGCTGCGCGCGCAGGAGGACAAGAAGGGGTTCAAGGAAAAGTCGCCCCACGCGCAGAAATTCTTCCGCGAGGGTCGGGCCGAGCAGTGGCGCGAGGTCATGACACAATCTCAGATTGACAAAGTCGTCGCCGCGCACAAGGAAATGATGCAGCGTTTCGGCTATCTGCCGCGGCGCTGAGGCCGGGAACCCGCCTCCGGGCGGCGCGGCGGCGGTCGATTTCACCGACCGGGCGGTCTCCCCAGGGCCGGTCCTATCCCTTTGGACTCACACGGGATTTAAGCGCGTGTTAACAAGTTGGGCAACCATGTGGCTTCTCCGCCACAGGCCTTGGGAAATTGCCACAGCCGATAGGCCCTTGAAGCGCAATTGGTTTGACACCTCGGGCCGCATTGACGATGGTTTGCGTGGCTCAAGCCGATGGTTTGACTGGTTCTGCCGTCACCGGTGACTGCGTAGTTGCTAGGCAGCACCAGACAAACACGCAGGATTTGAGCCGTGGGGCAGCCGGGGCATCCAACGTTCCGGTGGCAATCGCAAACTTAGGGAATCTCGAGATGAAGAAAGTTCTCTTGGGTACCACGGCCCTGTTCGGTGCTGGCTTGTTGGCCAGCCCGGCGTTGGCGGCCGATGGTGTCAAGCTCAGCGTCGGCGGCTTCTTCAAGGAAGCCTATATGGTGAACTTCGACGACGATAGCGAAGGCGAAGCCGGCAACGAGCGCAATACCGACGGCTTCTTCAACGACGCCGAAATTCACTTCAAGGGTTCGACCGTTCTGGACAACGGCCTCGAAGTCGGCGCTCGCGTCGAACTCGAGGGCGAAAATGACGGCGACCAGATCGACGAAGCCTGGGTGTCTTTCGCCGGCGGCTTCGGCGAAGTCCACATCGGTTCGGAAGACGACGCTCTGGCGAACGGCTGTATCGTTCCCCCGGGCGGCACCGGCAACTTCTCGGCCTACTCGCCGAACCAGTGGGGCGCCAACACCTTCACGTCGAACACCGTTTGCACCGGCGTGGATGACTCGGGCGACGCGCAGAAGATCCTGTACGTCACGCCGAGCTTCAGCGGCTTCCAGGTGGGTATCTCCTACACCCCGAATGGCGGTGATCAGAACCACACCGATGGCGTCGGCCCGCACGTGGGCATGCCGGCCAATGCGGACGGCGAATCCCGCCACAACTTCTCGGTCTATGCCTCGTATCAGTACGAAGGCGACGGCTGGGGCCTGACCTGGGGCGGCGGCGGTTCGTGGGAAGGCCACGTTGAGCAGGCCCCTGGCCCGGACAACGACGAGCAGGACTTCTACCAGACCGGCCTGACCCTGACCTTCGGCAACCTGTCGGTCGGCGGCGTGTTCGAGTACTTCAATGACGGCGTGGTCAACGGCGTCATCTCGAACAACGCTGGCGTTTCCACCGACATCTGGACCGCGGGCGGCGGTATCGCCTACTCGATGGATCCGTTCACGGTCGGCTTCCAGTACTCGCATGGCCAGTTCGACATCGAGAACGAAGGTGGCGACGACTCCGACGCCAACATCGATCGCTTCGTGCTGACGGGCAACTACGCCCTCGGCCCGGGCATCGCGGTGGACGCCGAGTTGGGTTACACCACGCAGGACGTCTCGGGTCCGGACTTCGACGACGGTCAGGACAACTACGACGCCTTCGAAATCGGCATCGGCACCAACATCACCTTCTAAGCCAGTCCCTGGCGTCCGGCCCCGGCCGGATCGAAGGTATGCTGATTGGGGGAGCGGGCAACCGCTCCCCCTCTTTCTTGCCCACTCTCCGGCCCGTTCCCAGGTTCGCCGCCGGATCGGCAGAAGCGCCACAAGGCGCGGTAATCTCTGCGTAATCTGTTTGCGCTAGGCTTTGTCATCTTGCGCTGTGCCGGCGCTGCGGTATCTTGCCCCCAGGACCAATGCGGGGTGGCCGATGCGGGGATTCGCCATCGGAATCCCGCCGAAGGCCGGGGGCCGGCGCAACGCCGCGGTGCCAAATCCATCGATCGGGGATTGAACGACATGAAAAAGACTTTGCTCAGCGCCAGCGCGCTGGTCGGCGCGGGTTTCGTGGCCGGCGCCATCGCCACTCCGGCCCAGGCCGCCGATGGCGTGAAGCTCTCGGTCGGCGGCTTCTTCAAGGAAGCCTACATGGTCGTCTTCGACGATGACGGCGAAGGCGAGCTCGGCAACGAGACCAACACCGACGGTTTCTTCAACGACGCCGAGATCCACTTCAACGGCGAGACCACGCTGGACAACGGCCTGACCGTGGGCGCCCGCATCGAGCTCGAGGGCGAGAACGACGGCGACCAGATCGACGAGGCCTGGATCTCCTTCTCCGGCGGCTTCGGCGAGTTTCATGTCGGCTCGGAAGACGATGCGCTGGCGAATGGCTGCATCGTGCCGCCGGGCGGCACCGGCAATTTCTCCGCCTTCTCCCCCAACCAGTGGGG
>JAEUKU010000266.1 GCA_016794075.1 Rhodospirillaceae bacterium | reverse complement strand
ACGATGGCCGGGCCGCTGCCGCCGGCAGCCAAAGCGCGCTGCAACCCTTCAGCCGGGCTGGGCAGCTGGACGTAGAACCGATCCCGCCGGGCCGCCAGATCCTGCAGCAGCGCATCCACGGCCTGCTGCGCCAGGGACGCGTCGCCCTCCGCCACCGCCACGACGCTGGGCCCGGCGAAAGGCGAATCGCCATAGGCGAAACCGCCATAGACGGTGACGTCGAGGATGCCCGAATGGCGCCGCCAGGAATCGGCCAGGCGCTGCATCTCCGCCATCGGGCCGTCATCGGTGCGCATGTTGAAGCTGGGCAGGATGGCCGGCAGCTTGCCCATCGCGATCCGCGGCGCGCTGCGGCCCTCCGCCTTGGCCAGCAGCATGTCGAGGGTGCGGCGCGCGGCGAGGTGCATGTCGACATGCGGATAGGTGTGGAAGCCAGAGGTGACGTCGAGAAGACCGATTGTTTCCCGGCCCAGATTGGCGTGCAGGTCGAAACTGGCGCCGAGCGGCGTGTCGCCGATCGCCGCGCGCACCTTCTGCAGCAGGTGGAGTTCCGGAACCGGGTCGTCGACCGCGGCCATCGCGCCGTGCAGGGAGAGATAGACGGCGTCCCACTTGCCGCCGGCAAGGCCCGCGAGGATCAGCGCGGAGATCGCCGCGGCGGCATCGGCCTCCACGAGGCCGCCCGGCGGGGCCGAGGCGCAATGCAGATAGGTGAACTCCCAATCGGGGTAGTCGGATTCGGCCTCCAGCGCGCCGCCGATCTCGGTCGCCGTGCCGGCATAGAATGCGCGCGCCGCGTCGCCGGAGCACCATTCCCGCGCCTTAAACACCTCCAGGCCGGTATGGCTGGGCGTGAAGGAATTCGCTTCGTACCACAACCGCGCAATCGCCAAGCGTCGTTTCTGCAAGATGTGCCCGCCCGTTCTTCCCCGAGAGTACCGCAAGCTAGCAGCGGGCCCGGCCGATTCCTAGATGCGTGCATTCCTAGGCGCGCGGCGTCAGGGCGCCGGTTGAAGGGCGAGCGGAAATCGCTACAGTGCGGGCCGAATTACGGTCTGGGTTTCTGGGGATTACCGACATGGCGCGCGATCCGCGTTACGACATCCTGTTCGAGCCGGTGAAGATCGGCCCGGTCACGGCGAAGAACCGCTTCTTCCAGGTGCCGCATTGCAACGGCATGGGCCATGGCCATCCGCACGCCCATGCGGCGATGCGCGGTATGAAGGCGGAGGGCGGCTGGGCCGTCATCGCCACCGAGGAATGCGAGATCCACCCGTCGAGCGACGTCTCGCCCTATATCGAGGCGCGGCTGTGGGACGATCACGACATTCCGCACAACGCGCTGATGTGCGAGGCGGTGCACAAGCACGGCGCGCTGGCGGCGGTCGAGCTGTCGCATAACGGCCCGGCCTCGTCGAACTTCTACAGCCGCGAGGTGCCGATCGGCCCGGTGCACCAGATGACGCGCTACGACCCGTTCCAGGCGCGCGCCATGGATCGCGAGGACATTCGGAACTACCGCCGCTGGCACCGCGACGCCGCCTTGCGTGCGAAGAAGGCCGGCTTCGACATCGTCTATGTATATGCCGGCCACGACCTCTCGCTGCCGATCCACTTCCTGCAGCGCTGGCGCAACACGCGGACCGACGAATACGGCGGCAGCCTCGAGAACCGCGTGCGCCTGTTCCGCGAGGTGATCGAGGACACCAAGGAGGCGGTCGGCGACACCTGCGGCGTGGTGGTGCGCTTCGCCGTCGACGAGATGATGGGCCCCGACGGCATCACCAGCGATGGCGAGGCGCGCGACATCGTCGCGCTGCTGGCCGAATTGCCGGACCTCTGGGACGTCAACATCAGCGACTGGAAATACGATTCCCAGACCTCCCGCTTCAAGGAGGAGGGCTACCAGGAATCCTTCGTGAAATTCGTGAAGACGCTGACCACCAAGCCGGTGGTGGGGGTGGGGCGCTTCACCTCGCCCGATACCATGGTCTCGCAGATCAGGCGCGGCGTGCTCGACATGATCGGCGCGGCGCGGCCCTCCATCGCCGATCCCTTCCTGCCGAAGAAGATCGAGGAGGGGCGGTTCGAGGACATTCGCGAGTGCATCGGCTGCAACATCTGCATCACCGGCGACAACACCATCACGCCGATGCGCTGCACCCAGAACCCGACCATGGGCGAGGAATGGCGCAAGGGCTGGCACCCGGAGATCATCCCGGCGCGGGAGTCCCAGGATCGCATCCTGGTGGTCGGCGCCGGTCCGGCGGGGCTGGAAGCTTCGCGGGCGCTGGGCGCGCGCGGCTATGAGGTGCATTTGGCGGAGGCGACCAACGAACTCGGCGGGCGCGTGACGCTTGAATCCAAGCTGCCGGGCCTCGCCGCCTGGGGCCGCGTGCGCGACTACCGCATGCAGCAGATCGAGAAGATGCCGCATGTGACGATCTACCGCGACAGCCGGCTGACGGCAGAGAACGTGCTCGAATTCGGTTTCGAGCGCGTGGTGCTGGCGACCGGCGCCACCTGGCGGCGCGACGGCTTCGGGCGCAGCCACTATGCGCCGATCCCGGGCCTTGCGGCGGCGCAGGTCTTCACGCCCGACGATCTGATGGCGGACAAGCTGCCCGCCGCCGGGCCGGTCGTGGTCTATGACAGCGAGGATTTCTACATGGCCGGCGTGCTGGCCGAGAAGCTGCGCAAGGCGGGGCTGGAGACCATCTTCGTCACCCCCTCGGACGTGGCCTCGGCCTGGACCTCCAACACGCTGGAGGTCGGTCATATCAACAAGCGGCTGCGGGCGCTGGGGGTGAAGGTCATCACCCATCACGATGTGGTCGCGGCTTCGGCGGATCATGTGGAGATCGCCTGCGGCTACTCCGGCGAAAAGCAGCAGGTGGCGGCCAAGGCGCTGGTCCTGGTGACCTCGCGCCTGCCGAACGAGGCGCTCTATCTCGATCTTGTGGCCACGCCGGACAAGCTGAAGGACGCCGGCATCAAGTCGGTGACCCGCATCGGCGACTGCCTGGCTCCGGGCTTCATCGCCCACGCCGTCTATCACGGCCACCGCTACGCCCGCGAACTCGATGCACCACCGGCCGGCGAGGTGCCGTTCAAGCGCCATCTGCCGATGGTGACGGTGCCATAGTCAAGAAGCCTACTCGGTGAGCCCCTTCCCCCCTTGCGGGGGAAGGTGGGGAAGGGGGGCTTGCAGCGCCAGGTCCATCCGCAAAGAGCCTTCGCCCGTATCGCCTCCGGCGATGCGCGCCCGTAGGGCGCGCGACCCCCATCCGCCCCCGGGCTCTATCGACCCGGGGGTCGCTGTGCTCGCTAAGGCTCCGCTGCCCCCGCAAGGGGGGAAGGAAAGTGGGGCTACTCCACGAACCTGTCCTTCGTCGCCGGCGACGACGCTGGATGCTGGAACTCGCCGCGCGGGTCGAGTTCGGGGGCGCCGTAGACAGTCTGCACGTTGGGCACGGCGACGTAGTCGATCTGCTCCTCCAGCGTCTTGGCGCGGCGGCGGAAGACGCGGTAGAGGGCGAAGAGGGCGACGAAGGCGTAGCCGATCCCGGTGTAGAGGAAGAGGCCGGCGGCGCCGATCAGCTCCATGACGAAGCCGGCGAGCGAGGGGCCCGCGCTGGCGCCGACGCCCCAGACGAAGAGCAGCCCCGCCGCCGCGCGCACGAAATCCTTGCGGTCGACATAGTCGTTGGTCTGGCCGACGCCGAGCGCATAGAGCGGCGAGTTGAACAAGGTCATCACGAAGAACAGCCCGACCAGCCAGGTGAAGGGCAGCGACGGCGTGAAGGCGATGGCGAGCGCCAGGGCGCCGGCGAGCAGATTGGCGCCGATGATGACCGGCCGCCGGCCGTAGTGGTCGGAGATGTAGCCGACCGGGAATTGCGTGATGAGGGCGGCGCCGGTGCCGATCGCGATCAGCAGGGTGAGGTTCTCGGGCTTCAGCCCGATATCGGCGATATAGGCCGGCAGCAGCGAATAGAGCGAGCCGGTCAGCAGGCCCGAGGCGAAGCAGCAGACGACGCCGGTGGGCGAGGCCTGGATCAGCTGGCGGATGCCGAAGCCCTGCTTGTGGCCGATCTCGGGATTGCCGACCTTGGTCAGCGCCAGCGGGATCATCGCCGCGGCGAGCAGGATGGTGGCGACCTTGAATAGGAAATCGCCCTCGATGTCGGCGACGTTGAGCGCCAGCGGCGACAGACCGCCCGCCCCCCAAGTCACCACCATGTAGACGGCGAAGATGCGGCCGCGATTATCCTCCGAGGCCTTGTCGTTGAGCCAGGATTCGATGACGATGAAGCCGCCGGCCAGCGCATAGCCCGACAATCCCTTGAACAGGGTCCAGGCGTAGACGTTCGTCGTCATGGCGAAGAACAGGGTGGCGATCGCGGTGCTGACGGCGAAGACGCCGAAGGCGCGAATATGGCCGACGCGGTTGATCAGCCGCTCGCAGGTCAGCGAGCCGAACAGGAAGCCGACATTATAGGCCGAGAACACCACGCCGATCAGGAACGCCGAAATGCCGCGATCGGCCAACTGCACGCCGATCAGCGTGCCGCTGATGCCGAGCGCCGCCTCGATCAGGATGATCCCGAGCAGCACCGGCACGACCGGCTGCACCGCCTTCCACATCTCCCCCTCCGCGATCCGGTGCAGGTTATTCGATAAGCACGGTCTGGCCCCGCTTCAGCAATCCGTTGGCGATGATCAGGCGTTGGATCTCGCTGGCGCCTTCCCAGATGCGCTCGACACGCAGTTCGCGATAGAAGCGCTCGGCCACGTTCTCGCGCATGTAGCCGCGGCCGCCGAAGATCTGCACCGCGCGGTCGGCGACGCGGTTGGCCATCTCGGAGCAATAGAGCTTCACCATCGAGCTCTGCGCGTGGCTGACCTTCACATCCTCGCCGGCATCGATGGCGGCGGCGGTCTGGTAGACCATGAGGCGGGCGGCCCACAGCTCGGTCACGCTGTCGGCCAGCATGAACTGCACCGCCTGCATATCCGACAGCATCTCGCCGAACAGCTTGCGCTGCCGGGCGAAGGCCGTCGCCTCGTCGATCAGCCGCGCGGCGGCGCCGCAGCAGCGCGCGCCGATCATCAGCCGCTCGTAGCGGAACCAGTCATGGGTGAAGCCCATGCCGTCGCCCTCGGCGCCGATGCGGTTCGCTTCCGGCACGCGCACGTCCTTGAAGCGGTAGATCGGGTGATGCGCGGCGAAGGTGTGGGTGTAGGCGGGCGAGCGCACCACCTCGATCCCGGGTGTGTCGCCGTCGACGAAGAACAGGCAATGCGCGCCCTGGTTCGGCCCGTCGGCGAGCTTGGCCTGGAAAATGATGACGTCGGCGAGGTTGCCGGAGGTGACGTGCCATTTCTCGCCGTTCAGCACGTAGTCGCCGCCGTCGCGCCGCGCCGTCGCCTGGATGGCGTCGACGTCGGAGCCGGCCTCGGCCTCGGTGATGGCGTAGCATTCGTGCCGCGTATCGGCGATCAGCGGCTTCACCCACTTGTCGATCTGGTAGGGCGAGCAGGCCTTCACCATCCACTTCTGCACATTGGAGAAGCGCCAGCCCAGCGCGTTGGTGACGCGGCCGGTCTGCTCCTGCGCCACCGCCTGCAGCAGCATGGAGGTGCCGCCGCCGCCGAGCTCCTTCGGCGCGTCCATCGAGGCGAGGCCGAGCCGGCGCGCTTCCGCCTTCTGGCGCTTGTAAACGTCGGCGGGGACTTCGCCGTGATTCATCTCGGCGTGGACCTCCCAGGGGATCAGCTCCTCGTCGACATATTTGCGAATTGCGGCTTGCAGGGCGCGCGCTTCGGGCGGCAGGGGATACGACATGGCAACGACCTATCGAGAACGGAGAGACAAGACGGGCTTGAACTGCCACGCGACCCGGTCGGGGGTGCGGGGCAAGGATGCGATCAGGCGGTGGCGGCCGTGGCGGCGCCACCGGTGCGTTGTCGGCCGAACTCGTTCGGGAAGAGGCCGCCGAGATAGGTGCGCACGACGCGCTTGGCGGCGTCGCGGTCGACCGACTTGGGATTGATCAGCATGTCGAGCCAGAGGCCGTCGATCATGGCATCAAAGCCGCGGGCGATGATGTCGGGATCGAGATCCCGGTAGCCGCCTTCCTCGATCAGCCGGGCAAACAGCTTGCGCGTCTCGGCGTGGAAGGTGTCGGAGAGCTCCTGGCAGATCTTGAGAAATTCCGGCCGCCAGCGCGTCTCGCCCCAGAAGGCATACCAGACCGTCACCCGCTTGCGGTTGGCAATGGTGCGGTGGAAATCGGAATCGATGGCCGCGTCGAGCTGCGCGGCGGCGCTTGCGCCGGCGTTGCGGATGTTGTCGTTGGTCTGCTGGATGTAATCGTCGACCAGGTGCCGGAGCGTCTCGATCAGCAGCTGGTCCTTGCTCTTGAAGTAGAAGTTGACGATGCCGACCGAAAGCCCTGCCGCCTTGGCCACGTCGGCCAGCGTCAGGTCGGAGAAGCCATGTGCGGCGATGCAGTCGATGGTGGCTTCCATCAACTGGACCCGGCGTGCCTCTTTGAGAGCGTCCCGCGACATGTGCCAATTCCTACACGGTCCGTGCTGGCAAGGCAATCAAGGACGGGCAATACTCGGCGCCGAAAAGGCGTCACGTCGGAGCTCTTGCGGATGTTCAAACCCGATCTGCTGCGCGGCAAGCGCGTCCTGGTAACCGGTGGCGGTACTGGCCTTGGCCTCGCCATGGGACAGCGATTCCTGGAACTCGGCGCGTCGCTGGCGATCTGTGGACGGCGCGAGGCGGTGTTGAAGGCGGCGGCCGAGGATCTGTCGCGTTCCGCGCCGGGCCGCGTAGCCTGGCACGTCTGCGACATCCGCGACGCCGCTGCCGTCGAGGCAATGCTGGAGGCGCTCTGGCGGGACGGACCGCTCGACGCGCTGGTCAACAACGCCGCCGGCAATTTCATCGCCCGCACCGAGGAGCTGTCGCCGCGCGCCATCGACGCGGTGCTCGGCATTGTGCTGCACGGCTCGGCCTATGTGACGACCGGTTGCGGCAAACGCTGGCTGGCCGAAGGGCGGAAGGCGAGCGTGCTCTCCATCGTCACCACCTATGCCTGGACCGGCTCGGCCTATGTGGTGCCCTCGGCCATGGCCAAGGCCGGTGTGCTGGCGATGACGCGCAGCCTGGCGGTGGAGTGGGGCGGGCGGGGCATCCGCTTGAACGCCATCGCACCGGGACCGTTCCCGACGCTCGGCGCCTGGGAACGCCTGGTCCCGCGCGCGGACCTGGCGCGGCGCTTCGAGACCAAGAACCCACTCAGCCGCCCGGGCCGGCATGAGGAGCTGGCCGACCTCGCCTGCTTCCTGCTGTCGGACAATGCCGGTTACATCAATGGCGAGGTGGTCACCATCGACGGCGGCGAATGGCTGCAGGGCGCCGGCCAGTTCAACTTCCTGGCCGAGCTGAGCGAAGCCGACTGGCGGGCGTTGAAGCCGAAGAAGGGCTAGCGGCCTCCCGAATCATCCATCCAGGCGCCGACTTCCGTCTCCCAGCCGACGAAGTTCGGCATCCGGTCGAAGCTCGTTTGCCGCGTCAGTCGCCGCGGATGCCGTCGAGTTCGAGATCGCCGGCGTCGATCGCCTCGCGCAGGATGTTGAGGCCGGTCTCGACCTCCTCGTACATCTCGCGCGCGCGGCGCAG
The DNA here is from genome assembly GCA_016794075.1 of Rhodospirillaceae bacterium. Classification (GTDB taxonomy): domain Bacteria; phylum Pseudomonadota; class Alphaproteobacteria; order Dongiales; family Dongiaceae; genus Dongia_A. Next base: position 942 of record JAEUKU010000266.1, on the reverse strand, counting down.
GTCGCGGATCTCCGGCTCGCCGATCGGGCCGTTCGCGGCGGTGCCGAGGTCGACGAGCTGCGCCAGATAGCGGCCCTTCAGCTTCGCCAGGATGCGGGCCACGCGCTGGATCTCCGCCGGCGTGGTGCCGATCACGGCGTTCAGCGTCTCCGCCCGGACATAGCTGCGGATGTCGTGCTGCAGGTGATGCAGGTATTGGCCGACATTGGGCGTGCGGCTTTCCAGCGGGGCCTTGCGGGCCGCCTGGGCGCCGACCTGAGCCCTGGCCTGCGCCCGGGCCTGGGTATTGGCGTTGGCGACGGGGGGCTCCATCAGGCGAATGGTCGGCCTGGGCGCGGCGGCCTGGGCCGGGGCCGGCTTGGCCTTCTCTTCCGGGCGCGCGAACATGGACAGCATGGCGATGCTCCTGCAGGTTTGGTCTTTCCGCTATCAAGCAAGCGTCGTGCCGGTATCCGGCGAATGGAAGCCGTTGATCGCAAAAGGAAATGGCGCCCGCGAAAGGGCGCCATCCTTGCGTCCGCACTCCTGCCCGGAAAAATCTGCCGGGCAGCCTAGACGAAGACGAATTTGTTGGTCGGCCGTTCCATCGCGCTGGACAGCGCCTGGCTGGCGCGGCTGATGAGCGCCTCGGCCGTGCTGCCGCTGGTCGGGTAGAGGGCGATGCCGATGGCGGCGGAGACGCTGAGGTAGCGATCCTCGAAGGCGACGGGCGCGTTGATGTCACTGAGAATCTTGGCGGCGACGATCTGCACGTCCTCGACCCGGGGCATGGATTCCGCGAGTACGACGATCTGCGAGCGCTCGAAGCTCGCCACCGTGTCGCTTGCGCGCATCAACGACTTGATGCGGTCGGCGAAGTTCCGGTAGAGCACCGGCTTCGCGCGCTCGGCGACGTCGGACGGCAGGACGCTCCAGTTGAAATCGATCAGCAGGACGGAGAAG
>JAEUKU010000258.1 GCA_016794075.1 Rhodospirillaceae bacterium | reverse complement strand
CGCGTCCCTGGCGCAGCAGGCCGTGGATGCGCTGCTGCAGGATCTGGCGGCCCGGCGGGATCGGTTCTACGTCCAGCTGCCCAGCCCGGCTGAAGGGTTGCAGCGCGCTTTGGCTGCCGGCGGCAGCGGCCCGGCCATCGTCCTCGACCCGGCGGACAATCCGCTCTCCGGCGGCATCGGCGACACGCCGGCGCTGTTTCGCGCGCTGCTGGAGATCGCCGCGCCGGCGCGCACGGTCTTCGGCTTCTTCTGGGACCCGCCGCTGGTCGATGCCTGCCACCGCCAGGGCGTCGGCGCGGTCATCCGCGCCAGGCTCGGCGGCCGCGTGACAGCCGATTTCGGCCCGCCGGTCGAGGTCGAGGCGAAGATCCTGAAACTGACCGACGGTAAGTTCCGCAACGAGGGGCCCTATCAGCACGCCCTTCCCGCCGATGTCGGCCGCACCGCGCTGCTCGAGGTGCGCGGCATCCAGGTGATCGTCACCGAGAGCTGCCAGACGCCGAACGACCCGGCCTATTTCCGCCTGCACGGCATCGACCCGGAGACGCTCGACCTGCTCTGCGTGAAGGCCAAGAACCATTTCCGCGCCGGATTCAGTGGAATGGCCCGCTGCCTGGTCGACATCGATGCGCCTGGCCCCGCCGCCGCGGGCCTGTCGCATTACAGGTTCCGCCACGCGCCACCTGGGCTCTATGTTGGAAAATCAAAGACCTGACTGCGTGTGTTGAGATGCCGTCTGGCCCCACAGCCGCGGCTTGATCATTGCCCCAGGCCCTCGCTAAGTTGCCTTCAACGAGAGCATGGATTTCACACAAAGGTCGACACATGGATATCCGCGACGGTTTCATCGGCGCGATCGGCAACACGCCGCTCATCAAACTGCAGGCAGCCTCCGCGCTGACCGGCTGCACCATTCTCGGCAAGGCCGAATTCCTCAACCCCGGCGGCTCGGTGAAGGACCGCGCCGCCCTCGCCATCATCGAGGATGCCGAGCAGAAGGGCCTGATCCGCAAGGGCGGACTGATCGTCGAGGGCACCGCCGGCAATACCGGCATCGGCCTGGCGTTGGTCGGCAATGCCCGCGGCTACAAGTCGCTGATCGTGATTCCGGAGACGCAGTCCCAGGAGAAGAAGGACATGCTGCGCCTCGCCGGCGCGGAGCTGAAGGAAGTGCCGGCCGTCCCCTACAAGGACCCCAACAACTACGTGAAGCTCTCCGGCCGCCTGGCCGAGGAGCTGAAGGCGAGCAACCCTAACGGCGTCATCTGGGCCAACCAGTTCGACAACACCGCCAACCGCATGGGCCATTTCCGCACCACCGGGCCGGAGATCTGGGCGCAGACCGACGGCAAGGTCGACGGCTTCGTCAGCGCGGTCGGCACCGGCGGCACGCTGGCCGGCGTCGCCATGGCGCTGAAGGAGCGCAACAAGAACGTAAAGATCGCGCTGGCCGATCCCGAAGGCGCCGCGCTCTATTCCTATTTCAAGACCGGCGAGTTGAAGTCCGAAGGCAGCTCGATTACCGAAGGCATCGGCCAAGGCCGCATCACCGAGAACATTAAGGACGCCCCGATCGACATCGCCTATCGCATCCCGGACAGCGAGGCATTGCCGATCGTGTTCGACCTGCTGAAGCACGAAGGCCTGTGCATGGGTGGCTCCACCGGCATCAACGTCGCCGGCGCCATCCGCCTCGCCAAGGAGCTCGGCCCCGGCCACACCATCGTCACCATCCTGTGCGATTTCGGCACGCGGTACCAGAGCAAGCTGTTCAACCCGGCTTTCCTGAAATCGAAGAACCTGCCCTATCCCGACTGGCTCTGACGGCCGGCGACGGAGCGGGGCCGCGCCGAGGCCAGCAGATGGGCGAAAGCCAGGATGACGGCCAGGGCGCCGGCGATGCCGAGTGAGGCGAGGCCGAAGCTCTCCAGCACGCGGGCGGACACGGCCGAGCCGATGGTGATGCCGACATAGAGCATCGCCGCGTTGAGGGCGAGGACCAGCGAGATGGAGTCCGGCGCCACCTGGACCAGGCGCGCCTGTTGCGGCGCCATGAAGGACCAGGAGAAGCTGGACCAGATCGCGATCAGGGCGGCGAAGGGCACCCAGCCGAGCGGGATGATGGAGAACAGCGGCATCAGCAGGATGTTCGCCGCGCAGATGATCTTCAGCGTGTCGCGCCCGCCGATGCGGTCGGTCAGCACGCCGCCCACGACATTGCCGATCACCGCCCCGCACCCGTAGAGGACGAGGAACCCGGTGCGGATCTCCGGGTCGAGGCCGACGGAAGCCTCGATCAGCGGCCCGAGAAACATGAAGACCATATAGAGCGCGCCGACGAAGGTGGCGGTGAAGGCGGTCGCGAACATCACGCGGCCGTTGCGCAGCACGCCGAGGATCGCGCCGATGCCGGTCGGCTGGAAACTGACACGCCGCGGGACGGCGAAGATCATCACCAGGGCGGCGAGGGCCGCCAGCAGCGCGACGGCCCAGAACGCCGCCTGCCAGCCCAGGCGATAGGCAATCCAGGCGCCAAACGGCGTGCCGACGACCTGCGCCAGGGTCAGGCCGCCGAACACCGTCGCCAACGCCTTGCCGCGCCGCTCCGGCGTGCTGAGGGCGACGGCGACCCCGGCGGCGATCGGCGTGAACATCGCCCCGCCCAAAGCCACCACGACGCGCGCGGCGCAGAGCGCGGCGAGATCGGGCGACAGCGCCGAGATCACGCTGCCCAGGCAGAACAGGCCGAGCCCCGCTGCCAGGACAATCCGCCGCGGCAAGCTGCCGGTGATCGCCGCGGCGATGGGCGACAGGATCGCATAGGCGAGGGCATAGGACGTCAGCACCAGCCCGGCGCTGGCCGGCGGGACGCCCAGCCCCTCGGCCATCGGCGTGACGATGCCGATGATGACGAAGGCGCCCATGCCGACGACGAAATTGCCGAAGGCCAGGATGGCCAGCAGCGCGCCGGGCGAGAGACCTGCCATGGAACCGGGCGCGCCGGGCTCAGCCGAGCTGCGGCGCGGTCTTGATCAGGCTGTCGTGGTGCTGCATCGCCAGCCACCAGCCGGCGAGGCGCGGCAGCTTCGGCAGGATGCGCCCGCCCTCGGGGAACATCATCAGGTAGAAGACGATCGGCGCCAGGAACAGATCGGAGAAGCCGATCTCGCGCCCCATCAGGAACGGATCGGGGTCGATCATCAGCTCCTGGATCGCACTCAGCACATGCTCGATATCCGGCACCGCTGCCGTGATCGCCGCCATGTCCGGCCCCTTCTCCTTGTCGGCGAAGAAATAGGGCAGCACCAGGCGAACGACGATGCGGTGATAGGCGTAGGAATTGATCACATCGACGATCTGCTGGTCGCGGGCGCGCCGGTGCATGCCATAGGGCGCGATGCGGCGGCCGGGAAAGGCGTCGTCGATGTAATGCGCGATGGCGTTGCTCTCGTAGAGCGAGAAATCATTGTGGTCGAAGACCGGAACCTTGCCGAAGGGCTGGCGCTGCAAATGATCCGGGCTGCGGTGCGCGCCGCTCGCCATGTCGACATTGACCAGGTCGTAATCCACGCCCTTTTCCGCCAGGACCATGCGGATGGTGCGCACGAAGGTGCTGTAGGTCGGGCCGTAGAGGGTGGGCTTGCTCATTCCTGTCTCCCGCGTTGCGCCCGAACCGTAGGCGGGGCGGTCCTTGACCGTCAAGGATCGCCACCCCATGATGCGAAAAACTGCAGGAAAGTCGGGGATTCGGGCCCCAGAACCAGATGGAATTGCTGTTCCGCCAGGACGCGTATCTGAAGGATTGTACCGCGACAGTCATCGGCGCGGACGAAACCGGCATTCGCCTCGACCGCACCGTCTTCTACCCCACCGGCGGCGGGCAGCCGGGCGACACCGGGCGTCTGCGTCTCGATGGCGGCGCGGCCATCGAGATCATCGACGCGGTGAAGGGCTCCAGCCACGAGGACGTGGTGCATGTCCCGAAGCCGGGCAGCCCTCTGCCCGCGATCGGCGCCCGGGTCACGGCGGAGATCGACTGGGATCGGCGCCACCGCCTGATGCGGATGCATTCCTGCCTGCACCTGCTCTGCGCCGTCATCAAGGGCGACGTGACCGGCGGCCAGGTCAGCGACGGCAAGGGCCGGCTCGATTTCAACCTGCCGGAGCAGAGCCTGGACAAAGAGGCTATCACCAGCGCGCTCAACCGCCTGATTGCGGAGGATCATCCGGTGCAGCCGCGCTGGATCACCGACGAAGAGCTGGCGGCGCAGCCGGACCTGGTGCGCACCATGTCGGTGAAGCCACCCTCGGGCGGCGGCCAGGTGCGACTGCTTGACATCGTCGGCGTCGACCTTCAGCCCTGCGGCGGCACCCATGTGGCGCGGACGAGCGAGATCGGCCGGGTGGAAGTGGTCAAGATCGAGAACAAGGGCAAGATGAACCGGCGTGTCAACATCGCCTTCGCCGGCTCGGGTGGACAATGACCGAATCCTACGCGCATCCGGAAAGCCTGGTTTCGACCGAATGGCTCGCCGCCAATCTGCACCAGCCGGATCTTCGCATCGTCGACGGGACCTATTACCTGCCGATGCAGGGCAAGGATGCGAAAGCCGAGTATCTCGAGCGCCACATCCCCGGCGCGGTCTTCTTCGACATCGACGACATCAGCGACACCTCGTCGTCCCTGCCCCACATGCTGCCGCCGCCGGAGAAATTCGCCTCGCGGGTGCGCAAGCTCGGCATCGGCGACGGCAACCGCATCGTCGTCTATGACGGCCAAGGCATGATGAGCGCGGCGCGGGTCTGGTGGATGTTCCGCGTCTTCGGCGCGCGCGAGGTGGCGATCCTCGATGGCGGGCTGCCGAAATGGCTGGCGGAGAACCGTCCGGTCGAGGAAGGTCCGGTGCAGCTCCAGGAACGTCATTTCACCGCCCGGCTCGACAACACCCAGGTCCGCAGCAAGGAGCAGATCCTGCGCAACCTGCAGAGCAAGCGCGAGCAGATGCTGGACGCGCGCACGGCCGGGCGGTTCCACGCCACCGAGCCGGAGATCTGGCCCGGCCGCCGCTCCGGCCACATTCCCGGCGCGCACAACCTGCCTTTCGGACAGCTGCTCAGTGCAGGCAGCGCGACCTTCAAGGGCGCCGCCGACTTGCGCCAACTCTATGAAGCAGCCGGCATCGACCTGAAGAAGCCGGTCGTCACCTCCTGCGGCTCGGGCATCACCGCCTGCGTGCTGGCCTTCGGGCTGCATCTGCTCGGTCATCGCGACGTCGCCGTCTATGACGGATCCTGGGCCGAATGGGGTCTGCCCGGCGACACGCCGGTCGCAACCTGAGCGGCGCGGCGGGGGCGTCGGGGGCATGGAGATCCGCGCTTACCAGGACGAGGATTTCGCCGCGCTGACCGCGCTCTGGGACGCGACCGGCATCAGCATCACCTATAACGATCCGGCCAAGGACATCCCGCTGATGCAGGCGACGCCGACCTGCCAGCTCCTGGTCGGCCTGGAGGGCGAGCGCCTGGTCGGCTCCATCATGGTCGGGCATGAGGGACATCGCGGCTGGCTCTACAAGCTTGCCGTCGCCGCCGATTGCCGGGGCAAGGGCTACGGCGTCGAATTGGTCCGCCATGCCGAGCGCTGGCTGGTGGCGCGCGGCCTGCCGAAATGCAACCTGATGATCCGCGACACCAACCTGGAGGTGCGCGCCTTCTACGAGCGCCTGGGCTACGCCAAGGCCGATCGGACCGTCATGGAGCGCTGGCTGAAGGACGGCGCCGTCGACATGGCGCCGGCGGAGCTCGAGGTCATCACCACCTATCTCGAGATGAAAGCGCCGCCCACGCGGCCGAGCATCCCGCGTCCGGTCGGACAATTCGCGGTGATGCGGCTGGAACGGCCGACGGTCGCCTTCTACCGCTATCTCTACGACACGGTCGGCGCGCCATGGATGTGGGCCGACCGTCGGCGCCTGAGCGACGGAGCGCTCGCCGCCGAGATTCACGCCGAGGGCGTCGAGATCTACGTGCTCTATTCCGGCGGCGAGCCGGCCGGCTATGTCGAGCTCGACCGCCGACCGAAGCCGGACATCCGCATCGCCTATTTCGGCCTCGCCCCCGCTTTCATCGGCCGCGGCCTCGGCCGCTATCTGCTGAACTGGGGCGTCGATCTCGCCTGGTCCTACGGGCCCGAGCGGCTGCTGGTCAGCACCTGGTCCTTCGACCATCCGCGCGCCTTCCTCAACTACCAGAAGGCCGGCTTCCGCCCCTACAAACAGGAACGCGGCCGCATGCGCGACCCCCGCCTCGAGGGCTTGATTCCGGCGACGGTCGAAATCCGCCAAGCGGGGCCACACCCATGAGCGACGGCAATACCGGGCCCCGGCTGCAGCGCGTCGCCGATCTCGACCGGCAACTGATCGAGATCAGCATCGACGGCTGGCAGCTGAGCGCGATGGAAGGCGACACCATCCTGGTGGCGATGCTGACCCAGCGCGGCCTGCTGCGCCAGAAACAGGAGGTCGAACCGGCCGGCGCGGGATTCTGCCTGATGGGCGCCTGCCAAGATTGCTGGGTCTGGCTGGAGGATGGCCGCCGCATCCGCGCCTGCTCGACCTATGTCGAAGCCGGCCTGCGCATTCGCACCACATGGCCCAGCAGCCTCCTCGAATCCTGATCGTCGGCGCCGGGCCCGCCGGCCTGCGCGCGGCCGAGCTGCTGGTCGCCGCCGGCTGCGCGCCGATCCTGGTCGACGAGGCGCCACGCATCGGCGGCCAGATCTACCGCCAGCCGCCGCGCGTGCCGGGATTCTCGCGCGCGGCCAAGGAGCTCTACGGCAGCAGCGCCGAGCGGGCCAAGGACCTGTTCGTCGCCTTCGACCGCATCCGCCATCGCATCGACTATCGCCCGCAGAGCCTGGTCTACGACCTGATCGACAACCGCGCCTTCATCGCCACCGCCGGAAAGACGTCGCAGCTCGAGTTCGACGCGCTGATCCTCGCCACGGGCGCCATGGACCGCATCGTGCCGGCGCCGGGCTGGACCCTGCCGGGGGTCTATTCCCTCGGCGGCGCGCAGATCGCGCTGAAACACCAGGGCTGCACCATCGGTGCCAAGGTCGCCTTCGTCGGCGTCGGGCCGCTGCTGCTGCTGACGGCCTATCAATATGCGCGCGCCGGCGTGACCCCGGCCGCGATCGTCCTGCCGTCGCGACGCGGCGCGCTGATCGGCGCCGGCCTGCCGCTCCTCGGCCATCCTTCCGCGGCGGCGCGCGGTTTGCGCTGGCTGCTCGGCCTGCGCCGGCGCGGCGTGCCGATCCTGTTCGACCATCGCCTGGAGCGGGTCGCCGGCGAGGAGAGCGTCACCGGCATCGTCGTCAAGGGCAGCGGCGCCGCGCGCAAGATCGCCTGCGACGCCGTCGCGCTCGGCTATGGCCTGCAATCGGAGACGCAGCTCGCCGACCTTGCGGGCGCACGATTTGCCTTCGACGCGGCGCAGCGGCAATGGCTGCCGCTGACCGACGGCTTCGGCCGCGCGGCGGGGCGGGAGCATCTCTACATCGCCGGCGACGGCAACGGCATCCTCGGCGCCGACGCGGCGGAAGCCCGCGGGCGCCTCGCCGCCCTGGCCCTGCTCGCCGATTCCGGCCTGGAGGCGCCGGGCTACAGGCCGGGCCCCGATCTGGTGGCAGTCGCCCGCTGGACCCGGCTGCAGGCAAATCTGCGTCGCGCCTTCGCCCTGCCAGTCGATCTGTTCACCGCCCTGCCGGATGACACCCTGCTCTGCCGCTGCGAGGGAGTCCCCGTCGGCGCCTATCGCGGCATCGCCGGGATCATGGGCGCGCGCGAGCTCAACCGCGCAAAATCCTATTCGCGGGTCGGCATGGGCCGCTGCCAGGGCCGGCTGTGCGGCCATGCGGCGGCGGAGGTCCTCGCCGGCACGCTCGGCGTCAGCCTGGACAGCGTCGGCCGCCTGCGCTGCCAGCCGCCGGTGAAACCGGTGACGGTGGCGACCATCGCGGAGCGCCAGATATGAGCGCCCCGGCAGCACCTCCCGCAATGAGCACACGGGCCACGGTCAAGTGCGACGTGCTCATTGTCGGCGCCGGCATCGCCGGCTGCGCCACCGCGCTCATGCTGACGCGGCGCGGCAAGTCGGTCACGCTGCTGGAGCGAGACCAGGCGGGCACCCGCGCCAGCGCGGTCAATTTCGGCGGCGTGCGGCAGAACGGCCGCGATTTGCGCGAGCTGCCGCTGGCCATGCGGGCGCGGGAGATGTGGGACCACCTGCCGGAGCTGATCGGCCTCGACGGCGAGTTCCGCGCCACCGGCAATCTGCGCCTCGCCTCCGACGAGGCGCGCGAGGTGCAGCTGGCCGAGTTCCACCAGAAGGCCGGCGCGCTCGGCCTGCAGCTGGAAATGCTCGACCGGCCGCAACTGAAGGCGCGCTATCCCTGGCTCTCCGACAAGCCGCGCCTTGGCGTGCTCTGTCCCAGCGACGGCCACGCCAATCCGCGCCTGGTGGCGCCGGCCTTCGCCGGCGCGGCGCAGGAGGCCGGGGCCAACCTCATCGAGCATGCGGAGGTGACCGAGGGCTGGTATTCGAGCGGCGAGTTCCAACTGCGCGTCGCCGACGGCCGCACCTTCGCGGCACCGGTCCTGGTCAACTGCGCCGGCGCCTGGGCCGGCAAGATCGCCGGCTGGTTCGACGAGCCGGTCACGCTGGTGCCGGAAATCCCGCAGGTCCAGGTGACCGAGCCGCTGCCCTATCGCATCCGGCCGGTTCTGGGCTTCGTCGGTGGGGATTTCTATCTGCGCCAGACCTTGCGCGGCAGCATCCTGTTCGGCTCCGGCCAGGGCCGCGCGACGGCGGACGCCACGCGCTCCCGACCGTTGCCGGAGACCATGCGCCGCGGCATGGAGATCGCCATCGACTTCATCCCCGGCCTCGCCCAGGTGCCGGTGATCCGGTCCTGGACCGGCGTCGACGGCGACACCGTCGACGGTGTCTGCGTGCTCGGCCAGAGCGAGACCCATCCCGGCCTGTTCCATGCCTTCGGCTTCAACGGCCACGGCTTCCTGCTCGGCCCGGCTGTCGGCGCGGTGCTGCGCGAGCTCATCTGTGACGGCAAGACGCCGACGGAGATCGACGAACTGGGGATCGGGCGGTTCAGGACGCCGACAACCGGCTCTACATCAGAGCAATCCAATTCCCTTCCCCCCTTGCGGGGGAAGGATGCGGAGGCTTAACGAGCAAAGCGAGTTTAGCCGGAGCTGGATGGGGGGAAGCGCGACCTGCGGGAGCGCATCGCCTGAGGCGAAATGGGCCGAGAAGTGCTGAAATACTTGGCGCTGCCTCACCCCCCTTCCCACCCTTCCCCCGCAAGGGGGAAGGAGCAGGTCGAGTTGCCGGACCAGTCTGGTAAAGACCTGCGATCAATGATGCAGGATCTGGCTCAGGAACAGCTTGGTGCGTTCCGACTTCGGGTTGTTGAAGAACTCTTCCGGCGTGTTCTGTTCGATGATCTCGCCGCGGTCCATGAAGATGACGCGGTTGGCGACAGTGCGGGCGAAGCCCATCTCGTGCGTCACGCACAGCATGGTCATGCCGGATTGCGCCAGCTCGACCATCACCTCCAGCACCTCCTTGATCATCTCGGGATCGAGGGCCGAGGTCGGCTCGTCGAACAGCATGACCTTCGGATTCATGCAGAGCGAGCGGGCGATGGCGACGCGCTGCTGCTGGCCGCCGGAAAGCTGGCCGGGGAACTTCTTCGCCTGCTCGGGGATGCGCACGCGGGTCAGGTAGTGCATCGCCACCTCCTCCGCCTCCTTTCGCGGCATCTTCTTCACCCAGATCGGCGCCAGGGTCAGGTTCTCCAGCACCGTCAGATGCGGGAACAGGTTGAAATGCTGGAACACCATGCCGACCTCGCGGCGGACCTGGTCGATCTTCTTCAGGTCATGGGTGAGCTCGACTCCGTCCACCACGATCTTGCCGCGCTGATGCTCCTCCAGCCGGTTGATGCAGCGGATCATCGTCGACTTGCCGGAGCCGGACGGCCCGCAGATGACGATGCGCTCGCCGCGATAGACCGCCAGGTTGATGTCCTTCAACACGTGGAACTGGCCGTACCACTTGTTGACGCCCGACAGCTCGATCATCACGTCGGAGCCGACCTGCATCTGCGGCGCGGCTTGTGCGGCGGGTTGTGCCATGAACGATCCTCCGTTCAGCGTTTCTTGTGGCCGGTGTGCAGCTTGCGCTCCAGATACATGCTGTAGCGCGACATCGAGAAGCAGCAGATCCAGTAGACGATCGCGCAGAAGGCATATCCGGAGATCTCGACGCCGACCCAGTTGGCGTCCTTGTAGCCGGCCTTCACCATGTTGAGGAAATCGTAGAGGCCGACCATCGAGACCAGGGTGGTGTCCTTGAAGAAGCCGATGAAGGTGTTGACGATGCCAGGGATGGAGATGCGCAGGGCCTGCGGCAGGATGATGAGCCGCATCATGCTCCAGTAGCCGAGGCCCATGGCCATGGCGCCCTCGAACTGACCCTTGGGGATCGCCTGCAGGCCGCCGCGCACCACCTCCGCCATGTAAGCCGAGACGAACAAGGTGGTGCCGACCAGCACGCGCAGCAGGACGTTGACATCCATGCCCGGCGGCAGGAACAGCGGCAGCATGATATTGGCCATGAACATGACCGTGATCAGCGGCACGCCGCGCACCACCTCGATGACGATGACGCAGACCAACTGCACGATCGGCAGCTTCGAGCGGCGGCCGAGCGCCAGCAGGATGCCGATCGGCAGCGACAGCACGATCCCGACGAGCGCAATCACCAGGGTCAGCATGAAGCCGCCCCAGAGTTCCGTCGGCACCGGTGTCAGCCCAAGCCCGCCGCGGAGCAGCCAGAAGGACAGGATGGGGAAGGCGACGAAGAAGAAGATCGCGAAGTGCCGCTTCAGCGGCGCCGGCCCGCCGAGCAGGCCGTAGATGCCGATGGCGCCCAGGGCGAACGACAGGATGACGCGCCAGCGCTCCGGGTCGGGATAGAAGCCGAACATGAACTGGCCGAGCCGCGCGCGCACGAACAGCCAGCAGGCACCGCCTGGCGCGCAGTCGGAGATCGATGGCGGCCGGTCGCCGGTCACGACCTCCGGTGGGAAGGTCCAGGTCGCGTCGAAGATCGCCCATTGCAGGACCGGCGGCACCACCTTGTAGATCAGGTAGACCGAGATCAGCGTGAGAACGATGTTGAGCGGCGAGGAGAACAGGTTGTCGCGCATCCAGGCGATGGGGCCGGCCGCCGTGATCGGCGGCGGCAGATCGGGCTTGCGCGTCTCTTCCGGCGGGGTGGTGACGGTTTCGTCGGTCATCCGCCTTCCCCTATCGCTCGACCAGCGCGATGCGCCGATTATACCAGTTCATGAACCACGAGATGATCAGGCTCAGCAGGAGGAAGAAGCCCATCATGATGGCGATGTTCTCGACCGCGCGGCCCGTCTGGTTGAGCGAGGTGCCGATGATCGAGAAGATGTCCGGATAGGCGATGGCGCCAGCCAGTGTCGTGTTCTTGGCGATGTTGAGATACTGGCTGGTCAACGGCGGCACGATGATTCGCAGGGCCTGGGGCACGATCACCAGGCGCAGGGTGCGGCTCGGCCGCAAGCCCAGGGCATAGGCGGCCTCGGTCTGGCCGTGGCTGATGGCCAGGATGCCGCCGCGCACAATTTCGGCAATAAAGGCCGCGGTATAGATGCTGAGGCCGATGACCAACGTGGCAAGCTCCGGCTGCAGCACGATGCCGCCCTGGAAGTTGAAGCCCTGCAGCGCCGGCAGTTCCCATTCCACCGGGTTGCCGAGCAGCACGCTCACCAGGATCGGCAGCAGCAGGATCGCGCCCAGCGCGCTGAGGCCGATCGGGAACTGTTTGCCTGTCGCCTCCTGGCGGCGCTTGGCCCAGCGCCGGATGCCGAAGGCGATGGCGATGCCGACCGCCAGCGCGACGAGGACGATCGAGAAGTCGTCCTGCGGGACCGGTCTTGGCGCATAGATGCCGCGGTTGCTCAGGAACACCATGTCGTTGAGGCTGATGCTCTGCCGCACGTTCGGGAAGAACTTGACGATCGCGACATACCAGAACAGCAGTTGCACCAGCAGCGGCACGTTGCGGACGGCCTCGACATAGACCGTCGCGAGCCTGGAGATGAGATAATTGCCGGACAGCCGGAGGACGCCGACCAGGAAACCGATGAACGTCGACAGCACGACGCAGATCGCGGTCGCCAGCAGGGTATTGAGGATACCGGCAACGATGAGGCGGCCGATGCTGGAATCCAGATCGGTCGGAATCAGCGAAAAGCTGATGGCGAAGCCGGCGGGAAAGTCCAGGAAGTCGAGGCCGAGCGGCACGCCCAGCGTGCGCAGGTTCTCGATCGTGTTGCTGGCGATGAACCAGATGGCGGCGATGACCCCGGCCACCACCAGGACCTGCCACAGCAGGGCGCGCTTGCGCTCGTCGCGCCACCAGACGATCGCGGCGCTATGCCCGGATGGGCCGGCGCTGATTTCTGCCATGTCTCACCTCCTCTGAAGCGAGGTGGGATTCCCCCAAGGCGGCAACGCCCGGCGAGGTTTCGCCGGGCGTTGCATCTCTGGCTGCGATCAGCGCGCGGGCGGCGCGTATTGCAGGCCGCCCTGGGTCCAGAGCGCGTTCAGGCCGCGATCCAACCCCAGCGGCGAGCTCTTGCCGACGTTGCGCTCGAACGCTTCGCCGTAATTGCCGACCTGCTTCAGGATGTTGTATGCCCAATCGGGACCCAGGCCGATGCCCTCGCCGAGCTTGTCGGTGATGCCCAGCAGGCGCTGGACTTCCGCGTCGGCGCCGTCGGTGCCCTCGGCGTTCTTCGCCTTCATGTCGTCAACGTTGGCGGAGGTGATGCCCTTCTCCTCGCCGATCAGCATGGCAAAATGCGCCCACGAGACGATGTCCGCCCACTGGCTGTCACCATGACGGACGGCTGGGCCGAGCGGCTCCTTGGAGATGATCTCGGGCAGGATGATGTGGTCGGCCGGCGCCTTGAGGCCGGTGCGCTCGGCGGCGAGGCCGGAGGCGTCGGTCGTATAGGCGTCGCAGCGGCCTTCGTCATAGGCCGCGCGCGCATCGGTGCTTTCCTTGAACTTCACCGGCTGCATGCCGAGATTGTACTGCTTGTCGAAATCGCCGAGGTTCTTCTCGGTGGTGGTGCCTTCCTGCACGCACACGGTGGCGCCCTTCAGCTCCTTGGCGCTGGAGATGCCGAGATCCTTGCGGACCATGAAGCCCTGGCCGTCATAGTAATTGACGGCGCGGAAATCGAGGCCCAGCTGGCTGTCGCGCGACAGGGTCCAGGTGGTGTTGCGCGACAGCAGGTCCACTTCGCCGGATTGCAGCGCGGTGAAACGCTGCTCGGCATTCAGAGGCTTGTACTCGACGGCGTTGGCGTCGCCGAGCACGGCGGCGGCGACGGCCTTGCACAGGTCGATGTCGAGGCCGGCCCATACGCCTTGATCGTTCGGGGCGGCGAAGCCGGTCAGGCCGGTATTCACGCCGCACTTCACCTTGCCCGCCGCCTTGACGCTCTCCAGCGTCGAGGCTGCATGCGCCGCGGTCGACATCCCCGCCAAGAGTGCGACGCTGGCAACGATGTATTTGATGCTCTTCATTGATGCAGTCCTTCCCTGTGGTGGCTCTTCTTTTTTGCCGCCGCTTGTGCCGCGAAATGGCGGCAATTTAGGGCGTAACTGCCCTTTTACACATTCCGGCCGGATGCTACAAGCGTCTTACCCGCGTCGAGTGTGGAATAACCATCTGGGAAATCAGGGGCATGTCTGAGCCGGGCGCCAAGGACCGTACCATCGCCGCGCATGCGGGCAACCACCCGCACGAGCACCAGGGGGTCGTTAACCCTCCGGTCTATCGCGCCTCGACGGTGCTGTTCCCGACCGTCCAGGAGTTGCGCGAGCGCTATGGGCGCAAATACGAAGCCATCACCTATGGTCGCGACGGCACCCAGACGCATCGCGCCCTCGCGGAGGCCTTCACCACGCTGGAGGGCTCGGAACGCGCGTTGGTGCTGCCCTCCGGCGTGGCGGCAGTCGCCACCGCGCTGCTCGGCAGCCTCAATCCCGGCGACCACCTCCTGATGGTCGACACGGCCTACGAGCCGACGCGCGAGATCTGCGAGGGCTTCCTCCGCCGCATCGGCGTCGAGACCACGTATTACGACCCGATGCTGGGCGCCGGCGTCGCCACGCTGATCCGGCCGAACACCAAGGCCATCTACATGGAAAGCCCCGGCTCCCTCACCTTCGAGATTCAGGATATTCCAGCGATCGTCGCGGCGGCGAAGCAGGCCGGCTGCCGCACCATCCTGGACAACACCTGGGCCACGCCCCTGTTCTTCAAGCCGCCGCGCTTCGGGATCGACCTTGCCGTCTATTCCGCGTCGAAATATATCGGCGGCCACTCCGATCTCATGATGGGGATCCTCACCTTTCCCGCGGCGCTGCACAAGACGCTGGGCAAGCTGGCGCACGGCTATCTCGGCCACGCCAGTTCGGCCGACGACGCCTATGCCGCCCTGCGCGGCCTGCGCACGTTGCATGCGCGGCTGACGCAGCATCAGGCGACGGGGCTTGCCCTCGCGCGTTGGCTGGCCGTGCAGCCCGAGGTCGAGCAGGTGCTGCATCCCGCCTTGCCCGGCACACCGGGGCACGAATTCTGGCAGCGCGACTTCAGCGGCGCGTCGGGCCTCTTCGGATTCGTCTTGAAACCCGTCGCCATGGAACGCGTCGACGCCATGCTGAACGGCATGAAGCTTTTCGGCATGGGCTATAGCTGGGGCGGGTATGAGAGCCTGATGATCCGGGCCGATCTGAAATCCAGCCGCACGGCGAAACCCTGGCATGCCGTCGGGCGCACCTTGCGAATCAGCGCCGGGCTGGAAGATCCCGACGATCTGATCGCGGATCTCGCCGCCGGCCTGGCCCGGCTGCACGGCAACTGAGGACGAATATGAGCAGGACCCACGCCGCCCCAGCGGAAGCCATCGCGGCGATCGCCTTTGACGCCAACGGCCTGGTGCCCGCCATCGCCCAGCAGCACGACACCGGCGAGGTGCTGATGATGGCCTGGATGAACCGCGAGGCGGTTGCCGAGACGCTGGAGACGGGGCGCGTCTGCTACTGGTCGCGCTCGCGCGGCAATCTGTGGCGCAAGGGCGAAACCTCCGGCCAGACACAGCGCCTGGTCGAGCTGCGCATCGACTGCGACAACGACTGCCTCCTCCTGCTGGTCGACCAAGCCGGCGTCGCCTGCCACACCGGGCGGCGGTCCTGCTTCTTCACCGCGATCCGCGAGGGCGAGCGCAAGGTGATCGCCGACGTGATCGTCGCGCCCGAGAAGCTTTACCGCTCATGACAAGCCTGGCCGATTGCTGGGCGATGGACGCCCAGGATCCGCTTGCCGCGCTGCGCGAGCGTTTCGTGCTGCCCGACGCCATGATCTATCTCGACGGCAATTCGCTGGGCGCGCTGCCGAAGGCGACCGAGGCGCGCGTGCGCGACGTGATCGCCGCGCAATGGGGCAAGGACCTGATCAAGAGCTGGAACCAGCACGACTGGATCGGCCTGCCGCGGCGCGTCGGGGCGAAGATCGCCGCCCTGATCGGCGCCCGGCCGCACGAGGTCGTCGTCGCCGATTCCACCTCGCTCAACGTATTCAAGGCGCTGCACGCCGCGCTGAGCCTGCGCCCCGGCCGCCGCGTGATCCTGTCGGACGAGGGCAACTTCCCGACCGACCTCTACATGGCGCAGGGCCTGGCCGAACTTCTCGACGACAAGCACGAACTGATCGTGGTGCCGCCGGAAGGGATCGCGGACGCCCTCAACGACGACGTCGCGGTCCTGATGCTGACCGAGATCGACTACCGCACCGGTCGCAAGCACGACATGAAGGCGCTGACCGCGGCGGCTCATGCGGCGGGCGCGCTGACGATCTGGGACCTCGCGCATTCGGCCGGCGCCTTTCCCGTTGACCTCAACGGCAGCGACGCCGACTTCGCCGTCGGCTGCGGCTACAAGTACCTCAACGGCGGGCCGGGGGCACCGGCCTTCATCTTCATCGCCGAGCGCTGGCAGCAGGCGGCCAGCCAGCCGCTCTTCGGCTGGATGGGCCATGACGCACCCTTCGCCTTCGATCTCGACTACCGGCCGCGGCAAGGCCCAGGAGAGAGCATCGACCGCTTCCTGGTCGGCACGCCGCCGATCCTCAGCCTGGCGGCGCTGGAAGCCGGGCTGGACCAGTTCGCGGGCGTAGACATGGCGGAAGTCCGGCGCAAATCCATCGCCCTCGGCGACCTCTTCATCGCCCTGGTGGAACAGGAACTGGCCGGCCACGGCCTGACCCTCGCCTCGCCCCGCGACGGCAACCGGCGCGGCAGCCAGGTTTCCTTCCGCCATCCAGAGGGCTACCCGATCATGCAGGCCCTGATCGCCCGCGGCGTCGTGGGCGATTTCCGCGCCCCGGACATCCTGCGCTTCGGCTTTACGCCGCTCTATGTCCGCTACCAGGACGTCTGGGAGGCGGTGCAGCGCCTGCGCGTGGTGATGGTCGAGCAGGACTGGCAGAGGCCGGAATACCGCCGCCGCGCGGCCGTGACCTGAGTGCTGCGATACCCCCTTGATGGGGCTGGATTTTCCCGCCGCGCCAGGGCAACATGCGCGCGACTGAAAGCACAGCGAGCCAGCAATGCGGCCGATTTTCGTGATGGTCAAATGCGCGCCCGGCACGGCCTATGACGTGGCCGCCCAGGCCCTCGATACGATCGAGGAGGTCGGCGAGCTCTATTCGATCTCCGGCCAATACGATCTGCTGGTGAAGTGCAACCTGCCGAGCGATGCCGATGTCGGGCGCTTCGTCACCTCGCGGCTGCAGACGCTGCCCAACGTCAAGGACACGCTCACCATCATCACCTTCAACGCGTTCACCTGAGAGCGCGGCCATCCGGCAACAAACATCGAAGATCAGGTAGAGGGGGTTTGACCATGAACATCCGTAAGCATGCGCTCCTGAGCGCGACCGCCTTGCTGGCGCTGGGCCTCGGCCTTGCCGCCTGCGGCGAGGAGAAGAAGGAAGAACAGGCAGCAGCACCGGCGGCCGAGCAGCCGGCGGCCCAGCCCGCTGCACCGGCGGCCGAAGCGACGCAGCCTGCGGCGACCGAGACGCAGCAGGCGGCCACCACCGAGGCTGCACCGGCCACAGCCCCCACGGGAGCCGACGTGAAGGTCGGCATCCTGTTCGACATCACCGGTCCGATCGCCAACTTCATCCCGCCGATGATGGATTCGGTGACCCTGGCCACCGACGAGATCAACGCTGGCGGCGGCCTGCTGGGCGGCAAGATGGTGGCGGCGGTGGGCGACACCACCGGCTCGTCCCAGGGCGCGGTCGACGCCGCCACCAAGCTGGTGAACGTCGAGAACGTCGCGGCCATCGTCGGCGCGCTGATGTCCGGCACCACCATTGCGGCGGCCAACAGCGTCATCATCCCGACCGGCGTCGCGCAGATCTCGCCGACCGCCACCTCGCCCGACATGACCGGGCTCGCCGACAACGACTGGGTCTTCCGCGTGGTGCCGTCCGACGCCTACCAGGGCCAGGTCCTGGCGAAGCTCACCATGGACCAGGGCGTGAAGAGCGTGGCGCTCACCTACGCCAACAACGACTACGCGGCGCCGCTGGCCAAGGCCTTCGCCGATTCCTACAAGGCGCTCGGCGGCACCATCGCGGCCGAGGTGAAGCACGAGGAGAAGCAGCCCTCCTACACCACCGAACTGGCGACCTTGGCCAAGGACAAGCCGGAGGCGCTGGTCATCATCGCCTATGCCGGCGATTCCGGCCTGACGCTGGTCAAGGAGGCGCTGGAGAACGGCCTGTTCAAGCGCTTCATCGGCACCGACGGCCTGCGCGACAATCTGCTGATCGAGAAGATCGGCGCCGACAACCTGAAGGACTCGTTCTTCACCTCGCCCTCCTCGCCGAAGAGCGAGGCGGCCGACAAGTTCGACGCGCTCTACACCAGCAAGTTCCAGACCACCAAGGACAAGATCTTCATCGGCCAGGTCTATGACTCGCTCATGCTGGCGGCGCTCGCCATCCAGCAGGCCGGCTCCACCGACCGCGCCAAGGTGCGCGACGCGCTACGCAGCGTCGCCAACGCGCCCGGCGAGCCGGTCGGCCCCGGCGACTGGGCCAAGGCCGTCGAACTGATCAAGGCCGGCAAGGACATCGACTACACCGGCGCCACCGGCTCGATGGAGTTCGACGCCGCCGGCGACGTCGCCGGCGTCATCGGCCACTTCGTCGTCGACGGGACCGGCTACAAGGAAGTCGGCCTGGTCACGCCGTAAGCGATCCGTATTGATACGCGAAAGGGGCTCGCCGCGGCGGGCCCCTTTTTGTTTTGGCTCGACACTGTCTCACGATCGGAGTGTTACGAAACCGGCGCCTCGATCTTCAGCACGTCGAGCAGCGCCTTGCCATTGGCGCCGCCGTCGCCTTTCAGGTCGACCTTGATGACGGCGTCGAGCGCGACCGCGTAGGCGGCGAGGCGCCGTTGCAGCGCGCGCTGGTTCGACTGCTCCAGGTCCTTGACCGTCTGGCACATGACCTCGCCGATCAGGATCAGCAGGCCGTAGTCAAACGAACCGCCCATGCCCTGCAGGCCGCGCGCCAGTTCGTGCAGGCGCGCGCGCCAGGCTTCGTCCTCCGGCTGCGGATCGCGCATCAGCGTGAACATGTCGCGCAAGGAATCGTTGACGTGCTTGCGGAACGAGGCGCTGAGCTCCAGCATGGCGATGCTGGCACCGGCTTCCATCTGACGCAGTTGCGCCTGCGGAATCTCGCGCACCTTGTCGCGCAGCGCCTTGCTCATACGCCCGGCTCCGATGGCTTCGGCTTGCGCCGCTCGAACCCGTCATAGCCGCTGATGCCGACCAGCAGCCGGCGGTCGGGGCCGGTATAGCCTTCCGCCTCGACGAAGGGCCGCTCATCCAGGATGACGCGCGCCAGGCCCTCATAGAGGCGACGGAAGGTGAGCGGCTTCACCAGCGTCCAGTTGATGCCGTTGTTGCGCGCCGCCTGCACATAGTCGCGGTCGACGAAGGCGGAAGTGACCAGGATGGCGATGTCGTTGCGCGGGCCGATCTCGCCGCGCCGGATCTGCCGCACCAGGTCGATGCCGTCCCGCCCCGCCAGGTCCAGGTCGATCATCACGATATCCGGATCGGCGGCCGCCATTTGCGCCCGCGCCGCATCCGGGTCGGCGCAGGTCGCGACGTTGCCCACCCGCATGATGCCGAACAGCCGCTCCATGTAGCTGCGCAGGAAATCGTTGTCGTTGACGACGAGCAGCGAGATGCGGCTGAGGTCGAGCGCCGGCACCTCGCGCGCGAACATGCGCCGGCCGACGGCCGGCCTGGCCGCTGCCGTCGTCGAGCGGACCTCGCTCTGCTGCGTTTTCGCGCGCTTGCCGGACATTGCGGGCAACCCTGAATTGACCGTCCCATGCAATCCGTGGGAATCTTGACCCGGACACGTTAACGCGCGTTTAAGACGCGCCTGGCGGCGTGGCGTCCTCGGCGACGCGCCGCAATTGTGGAAAATCCGCGACATGGCGATTCGTGCAGTCCTGTTCGACGTTTACGGCACCCTGCTCGACGTCCACTCGGCCGTTGCACGGGAAGGCCGGGCGCTGGGCCCACAGGCCGAGGCGGTTTCCCGCCTGTGGCGCCAGAAGCAACTGGAATACACCTGGGTGCAATCCCTGCGCGGCGAATATCGCAGCTTCCGCGCTTTGACCGAAGCGGCGCTCGACTACGCGCTCGCCGCCCACGGCTTCGCCGCCGCCGCACCGCGCGGGGCCCTGCTGCAGGCGTATGAACGGCTCGACGCCTATCCGGAGGCCGCCGCATTGCTGGCGGATCTGCGCCGCAAGGGTATCCGCCTCGCCGCGCTTTCCAACGGAGACCCCGACATGCTGGAGACCGGCCTGCGCGCCGCCGGCCTGCACAATCATCTCGACGCCGTGCTGTCGGTGGCACCCCTCCGGATCTACAAACCGGATCGGCGCGTCTATGAGCTGGGCCGGCAATGGGCAGGCGTCGACAAGGCCGAGATCGCCTTCGTTTCGTCGAATGCCTGGGACGCCGGCGGCGCGGCGGCTTTCGGCTTCCGCACCTTCTGGGTCAATCGCACCGCTTTGCCGCCGGAATACGATCTGCCGAACACCGCCACCATCATCGGCAACCTGCAAGAGCTGGACTTCCTGCCGGCCTAGGCGGGCTTCCGGGCAAAGGTCTCCAGCAGGAT
>JAEUKU010000245.1 GCA_016794075.1 Rhodospirillaceae bacterium | reverse complement strand
GAGACCACCTTCTCGCAGCTCGTCTCCGACACCTTCGGCATCCCGATCGAGAATGTCGAGGTCAGCCACGGCGACACCAACAAGATCCCCTTCGGCATGGGCACCTATGGCTCGCGCTCGCTGGCGGTCGGCGGCTCGGCCATCGTCAAGGCGATGGACAAGATCGTCGCCAAGGCCAAGCGCATCGCCGCCCATCTGATGGAGGCCTCGGTCGCCGACGTCGAGTTCAAGAACGGCAATTTCACCGTGGCCGGCACCGACAAGAGCGTGCCCTGGGGCACCGTGGCGCTGACCGCCTATGTGCCGCACAACTACCCGATCACCGAGCTGGAGCCCGGCCTCGAGGAGACCGCGTTCTATGACCCGCTCAACTTCACCTATCCGGGCGGCTGCCACATCTGCGAGGTGGAGATCGACCCGGATACCGGCGTGACGAAGATCGTCAACTTCACCGCGGTCGACGACGTGGGACGAGTGATCAACCCGATGATCGTCGAGGGCCAGGTGCATGGCGGCGTCGCCCAGGGCATCGGCCAGGCGCTGCTGGAGCGTTGCGTCTATGACGAGCAATCCGGCCAGCTCCTCACCGGCTCGCTGATGGATTACTGCATGCCGCGCGCCGACGACCTGCCGAACTTCAAGGTCGGCCACCACGCGACCATGTGCACGCACAATCCGATCGGCGCCAAGGGCGTCGGCGAGGTGGGCGCCATCGGCTCGCCGCCGGCCGTGATCAACGCGGTGCTGGATGCCCTGCTGCCCTTGGGCGTGCAGGATATCTCGATGCCCGCCACGCCGCTCAAGGTGTGGCAGGCGATCCAGGGCGCTGGCGGCAAAGCGGCCGCGGAATAAGGGAGAGGCAGAGATGTACGATTTCGGATATCACCGGCCCTCCTCCGCGGCGGATGCCGCGGCGCTGCTGGCCAAGAACGGCGAAGCCAAGGTGGTGGCGGGCGGCATGACGCTGATCCCCACTCTGAAGCAGCGTCTGGCGCAGCCGAGCGACCTGGTCGATCTCGGCGGCATCGGCGATCTCAAGGGCATCAAGGCGGAAGCCGGTGGAATCACCATCGGCGCCATGACCACCCATGCCGAGGTGGCGCGGTCGCCTGAGGTGCAGAAGACCATCCCGGCCTTGGCTTGCCTCGCTGCCGGCATCGGCGATCCGCAGGTGAGGAACCGCGGCACCATCGGCGGCTCGGTCGCCAACAGCGACCCGGCGGCGGATTACCCGGCGGCGGTGCTCGGCCTCGGCGCCACCATCCGCACCAACAAGCGCGAGATCAAGGCCGACGACTTCTTCAAGGGCATGTTCGAGACCGCCTTGCAGGATGGCGAGATCATCACCGCCATCCACTTCCCGAAGCCGGAGAAGGCGGGCTACTCGAAGTTCCCCAACCCGGCCTCGCGCTACGCCATCGTCGGCGTCTTCGTGGCGAAGACGGCGGGCGGTACGCGCGTGGCAGTGACGGGGGCCGGCGCCTGCGCGTTCCGCTCGAAGGAGCTGGAAGCGGCTTTGGGCAGCAACTTCTCCGCCGACGCGGCCAAGGGCGTGAAGATCAAGGCCGACGGCCTCAACAACGATCTGCACGCCACCGCCGCCTATCGCGCGCACCTCGTCTCCGTCTTGGCCGCCCGCGCGGTCGCCGCGGCGGTCTGAGTTTACTACCCACTCTCATCCTCGACGGGCGGCTCGCAAGAGCCGCCCGTTTTCTTTTCCGAGTCCTTGTATTCACCACTTATGCGTGATACTTTTCTATTTAGGAAAATGTCTATGGAAGCCGCATTCAAGGCGATCGCGTCGGAGCCGCGTCGCCGCATCCTCAATCATCTTGCCGGCGGGCCGATGACCGTTGGCGAGATCGCCGCGTTGTTCGAGATGGCGATGCCGTCGATCTCTAAGCATCTATCTGTGCTCAAGGAGGCTGGGTTGGTCCATGAACAGAAGCGGGGGCAATTCGTGATCTACAGCATCGCGTCCGACAACTTGGTCAATGCGCTGTACAGCTTCCTGACCCCTTTCTGCCCCGACGCCCGACGAATTTCGGCTGACCGCAAGCGTAGGCGACGGACGAAATGACCAAAGCCACAATGCCGCGATCTACAGACCGGCTGATCGACTTCCTCGGAGACGTGGGGCAACGGTGGGGCCTTCCAGCAGTTGCCTGCCGCGTCCATGGCTATCTCTATCTCATCGCCCGGCCCGTGCCGGAAGCGGAGCTCGAAAAGGGACTGGGACTAAGCGGCAAACCGCTTGCAGAAGCCCTGGCCTGGCTTGCGGACTATCAGTTGGCGACATGCGCGGATCGTTCCTGGCGCACCGACACGGACCCCTGGGTTCTCATGCTGCGCGCACTCCAGGAACGCCGCCAGCGGGAAGTCGAGCCGGCGCTCGAGTTGCTCCGCGACTGCCATCGGGACATCGCGTCGGATTCCGGCCAGGACCGCGTGCTTCGCCTGCAGGTCGGCAAGCTTCTGGCACTGGTGGAAGACCTGGCCGCCATCGACATGCAGACGCGCCGATTGCCGCCACGCGCCCTGCGTCAGTTGGTAGGTATCGGTGGCCGCGCCGCCAGACTATTTGACAGGACACGTGGCAGAAAGGACCGGGAATGAAGCGCGACGAGACTGGGCGCGAGGCCTTCAAGGTCAATTCGCTCACTGAGCTCGATCGGGCCAGCCCCGTCGAAGGCGACGTCGTCTGGGATCCGCCTCGTTCCCTGTGGAACATCGGAATGCTCTCGGCGGCGTTGATCCTTGGGCCGCTGACCTTCACCTGGGGCGCCCTGGCGGTCTTCCTGGTGACAGCAGGAGTTACCCTTTGCGCCGGCCACTCGGTCGGCTTTCACCGCCGCCTCATCCATAGGAGCTTCAATTGCTCAAAATGGCTGGAGCGCACGCTGGTATGGTTCGGCACTACGGTGGGCATGGGCGGGCCCATCTGGACGATCCGGCTCCATGACAGCCGCGACTGGGCGCAGCGGCAACCCGACTGCCACTGGTTCCTGCGTCACGACAAACCCCTGCTCTGGGACGGATTCTATTACCTCAACTTCCGGCTCAAACTGAAGAACCCGCCAGGTTTCGACCCAGGCCCGGGCATCGCAGACGACGCCTTTCACAACTTCTTCCAGCGGACCTGGATGCTGCATCAGATTCCAATCGGTCTGGCGCTTTATGCGCTAGGTGGTTGGCCGTGGGTGGTATGGGGAGTGTTCGTCCGCGTGTCGGCCTGCACCACGATGCACTGGTTCATCTCCTATTTCGCCCACACGCGCGGACCGCAGGACTGGATCGTCGATGGAGCGGTGATCCAGGCGCACAACGTGCCGTTGATGGCCATCCCGACAATGGGCGAAAGCTGGCACAGCAATCACCACGCGTTTCCAAGTTCGGCGCGGCACGGGCTCTATCCCGGCCAGATCGACCTCGGCTGGCACTTTGTGCAGCTCCTCGCGTGGCTCGGCCTTGCCTGGAATGTAAAGGTTCCGGCCAATCTACCGCCGCGACCGGGCATATCTCCTGTGACGGCGCGGGCCATGGATGTCGCGGCGCCGGGCCAAGCCTTGCTCTCGGGCCGGCAGAATTGAACGGAACGCCGGCGCGCGATCCAACCCTCCGGCAGGCACTCGCTGAGTTCCGGCAGGCGAACAATTTGACCGCGGCCGAGAGATGGTCGCGCACTTGGACTTGCCGCGTGGGGTTCTTGACCTTGCGCCTGCCAAACTTCAAGTGGCGGCGAGACGCCATCCTGGCGCACGATCTACATCACCTCTTGGTTGGCTATCCATGCAACCTGTGGGGCGAGATGCGCATGGCTGCATGGGAATTCGGCGCAGGGCGGATGCCTCACTTGGGCGCACGGCTGTTCTGCGTTCCGCTCGTCACCATCGGCTTGGTCAGATCGCCCCGTTCAGTCCTGGCAGCGTTCCTTGCCGGCCGGCGCTCGCAAAGCCTGCACGAGGCGGCAGACGTGGAGCAGTTGCTCGACGCACCGCTGTCTGCGGCCAGAGCCAAGCTCGCAACATGCCGGAATTCGAGTGGCGGCTGGCGCAACTACGGTCGCTTCGCCTTGCTGGTTCTGGAGTCCAGCGTGGTGCTTGTGCTGCCGCTGGGAGTCGTCGGAGCCGCTATCGCAATGCTTGTTTGATCCCGGAGACTATTGCACCGGCGGCCTGAAGCTGGGCGGCTGCAACTCGCCCAGGCATTCGGCAGCGGGCATGGCGGTCGGGTCGTCGATAAACTGCTTGGCGATCTCACCCGAGCAGGGCTCGTTGCTCAGCACGTCGTGGCCGGCGCTCGCAAACTCGAAGTAGTAGCTGTTGACCAGCCGGCTTCCCGCCAGCCGCGCGTATTGCGGCGGGGTGATCGGGTCGTAGAGGCCGGTCAGCAGCAGCGCCGGCACGTCGCTGGCGATCGCGGCGTTCTCCAGCGGGTCCACCGGGCCCATCGGCCAATTGGCGCAGGCCGCGCCCCAGGATTCGTCGGCGGCGAAGGATTTCAGCAGCGGATAGCGCGCATACTCGGCGCGCAGCTTGGCGAGGTCGTTGAACGGCACCTCCTCTGCGCAATCGACCGAGAGGCCAAGCGCATCGCCCCAATCGGGCCGGTCGAGGAACAAATCGGCCATGTAGCCGATCTCGCTGACGACGGCACCCTCCTCGCCCTTGTCGAAAATGTCGATGATCTGCGGCGCGGCCTCGATGCCGGAGCGGTTGTAGAGATTCTGGAACACGTAGTTCAGCAGCATCTCGCCGGTCAGCGTCACCTTGACCTTGCCGCGCTCGGGCAGGTCGACCTCCCGCTCCAGCGGCGTCGCGTTCAGCTTCTGCACCAGACGCAGGAAGCGGCCCTCCAGGTCGGGATACCATTCCGCGCAATCCGCATCGTGGCGGCAGCCCTCGAACAGCACGCGGAAGGCGCGGTCGGTGCGCCAGGCGTCGTCCTCGATGAAGGCGGATTCGGGCAGATAGACCGAATCCAGGATCACGCTCCGGAGGTCGTGCGGATAGTCGCGCAGATAGGTCAGCGCCAGGCGCGTGCCGTAGGAAAGGCCATAGACGTTCCACTGCTTGAGGCCGAGCGCGGTCATCAGATCGTGCAGATCGGTGGCGCTATCGCGGCTGGTATAAGAAAGCGGGTCGTGCCCTTCCGCCTCGACGCGGGCGCGGCAGGCCGCCGTGGCGGCGAGCCCGGCCGTCCGCGATTTCTCCCGGTCCAGGCCGAAGGAGAGCGCCTCCACCTGCAGCTTCTCGTATTCGGGGCAATCCATGCGCGGCGTGACGAGCCCGGTGCCGCGCTGGTCCACCAGGATCAAATCGCGCGCGTTCACCCAGGCATTGTCGCGGACGAAGCCCCACCAGAAATCGATGCGCTCGGTGTCGAGCCAGGCGCCGTCGCCGGGCCCGCCTGCGAGATACACCACCGAATCCTCGCGCTTGCGGGTCGCGGGCATCGAGAGCACGACCACCGGCAATTCCAGCACGATGTCGCTGCCGCCGCTGCGGCTCTCCGGCACGCGGAGACGGTAGCAGCGTGCGGCGATTCCGGCCGGCGCCTCGAACCAGCACTCGGTGACGGCCAGCCTTTCGGGCGCGGCCTTGCCGGAATCCGCCGTTGCCCCGCCGGCGGGAAGAAGGCAGGCGGCAAGCAGACACGCAGCCGCCACGGCCAAGAGAAGTTTCATGCGACTCAACACGCCCTGCCCCGCTTCATGGGCCCGCATCTTGGAGAGCGCGGCGCGGCCGGGCAAGCCACCTTTGCGCGACGCGGCGACCCCGCTACACTCCCGGCGCGACCGCCGCTTCAAGAAACCGCACGGAAACAGGCAAGGCATGCGCCGCCCTCTGGTCATCTTCGGTCTGCTCGGGGTGCCGCTTGCCATCGCTGCCGGCCTGGCCGCGGCCGCCTTCTGGCGCGCCCCGCTGGCCGAAGCGGCGATCGTCGCGTATCTGGAACGGACCTACGGAATCCCCGTCGAGCTGTCGATCGGCGACATCGGGCTGGCGGAGACGCGGATCGACCTGCTGAAGATCGGCAGGCAGGCGCCCTTCGAGGCCCGGGACCTGCGGCTGGGCTACGACCTCTCTGGCCGGATCGCAACCGTCGAGGCCGGCGAAGTCAGCGCCCATGGCCGCATCGAGGGCGGCACCGTCACCATGGGCGATCTCCAGCCGCTCATCGAAGGCGGCGGGCCGGGCGCCAAGGGCGAGGTCGTGCTGCCCGAGCAGATCGCGGTGGACAAGCTGCATCTCGGCCTCGCCACGCCTTTGGGCGAGGTGGAGATCGGCGGCAAGGCGCAGCTCGGCCACGGCGCCCTCGCGCTCGACCTCACGGCGACCGACAGCGGCGGCCATACCCAGGGCGCGGCGAAGATCGACATTTCCGACGCGATGACGGCCCCCACCATGTCGGGCGAGATGCACCTCACGCTGCAGCCCGGCTCGGCGCTGTGGGGCTTCGCGCCGGATCTCGCGCCGCAATCCGGCACGGCCGAAGCCAGCGTCACGCTGGACCATATCGCGCCGATGGCCGAGGGCGGCGCCGCCGGCGGCAAGCCGGTGCAGGTGTCCCTGCGTCTCGACCAGCTGCAGAACGCGCACCTGCCGGCCCCCCTCTCCGGGCGGCTGGACGCTGAGATTTCCGACATCCGCCTGCCGCTGCGGGCGGACAACGCGACCTTTGAGCTGACGGGCGGCCTGTCGCCCGCCGCACGCGCCGCGGGAAAGGGGGCAGGCGCGCTGGCGCTGCGCGACGGAGCCCTGGCCTTCGAGCTCACCCTCGCCGTCGACGCCAGCGACGAGAAGCTGGAGATGGCCGGCTGGCAGATTCGCCAGCCGACGCTCGCGGCGCCCGTGCGCCTTGCCTATGCCAAGGGCGAGCTGGCGGCGGCGCTGACCGATCGCGCCACGCTCGCGCATCAGGGCATCGCCGATCTCGCCAAGGCGAATTCCATCCGCGCCGGCGCGATCGCGCTGCAACCGGACGGCACCTCGTTCCACCTGCTGGCCGCCGATGGAAGCTGGCGCGCCGCCGCGGCCACCGGTCCGCTCGATTTCACGGTGAAGAGCACCGGCGAGACGGTGCAGATCCAGACCCCGACCGTCTCGCTCACCGCGCTGCACGACGCCGCCGGCGTGCAATGGAATGCCACCACCTCCAAGGTCTCCCTCCGCAACCAAGCGCGCGGGATGAGCGGCAAGAACGCCTTCCTCAAGCTCACCGGCCAGGGCGACAGCATCACGGCGGAGGTTCGCGTCAGCAGCTTCACCGCCGGGGCCGGGCTGCCGACGCTGACCCTGAACGGCGACGGCAAGATCGCCGGCGGCAAGCTGTCGGCGCAGCTCAACGCCATCACCGGCGCCGGCGGCGGCGTCAATCTGGGCAAGGTGAAGGTCGCCGGCACGCCCGCCAATCGCAGCTATCGCGTCGATCTCGATCTGGGGCCGATCAAGTTCGCGGTCGGTGGCCTGCAGCCGGCGCACCTGTTCCCGGCGGCGAAGGCCTATATCGAGGATTTCTCCGGCACCGTCTATCTGGTCGGGCCGGTGACCTTCGCGAAGGGCAAGGCCAAGGCGGATGTGAAGCTCGGCCTCGAGAAACTGTCGGGCACCGCCGGGCCGGTGCAGTTTCTCAACATGAACGGCGTCATCCAGATCGACGAGCCCTGGCCAGTCTCGACTCGGCCGGATCAGGAGATCGCCATCGAGCAGATCCTGGCCGGCCTGCCGATGACCAACGCCCTGGTGCGCTTCGAATTGGCCGCTCCTGTGATGCACATCACGGAAGGCCGGCTGGACATGGCCGGGGGGCGTGCCAGCATTGCGCCGACCGACATCAACATGACCGCCGCCGGCCAGCGCATGACCCTGCAGATCGATCAACTCTCCGTTAGCGAGCTGTTCAAGGTGGCCGGCGTGGCCGGGCTTTCCGGCGAGGGCGCAATCTCCGGCACGGCGCCCATCACCTTGTTTCCCAACGGCATTATTATCGACCAGGCGGAATTCGCGGCCGCGGCGCCGGGCGTGCTGCGCTATGATGCGGCCCAGGCGCCGGCCGCCCTCTCCTCCGCAGGGGACTCGGTCGGTCTGGCGTTGCAGGCATTGTCCGACTTCCACTACAAGGACTTGGTCGTCACTTTGGACCGAAGGCTGACCGGCGACACCGACCTGGGCTTGCACATCTCCGGCAGCAATCCCAGCTTCTACAACGGTTATCCGGTGGAGTTTAACCTGACGCTTTCGGGTAAGCTGGACGAAGTCCTGCGCAAGGGGTTGGCGGGCTACAACCTGCCCGCCACCATCGAAGAACGGTTGAAAGAGCTGCAATAGAGGGGCCCCAGCTGTGCAACATCTCCACCCCACCGCGACGCGGATCCTGTCCGCCTGCCTGATCGCCGGCCTGGCCGCCGGCTGCACGCCTACCGTCAAGGTCGAGGCGCCGGACAAGCCCATCGTCATCAACCTCAACGTCAAGATCGAGCAGGAGGTCCGCATCAAGGTGGACCGCGACGTTGAGGACCTGCTGCAGAACAATCCAGACCTGTTCTAACGGAGCCATCGATCATGACCTTCAAGATCAAGTCGCTGCTGGCCATGCTGCTGAGCGTGCTGCTGCTGGGCGTCGCCGCGCCGGCCATGGCCGATCCGTTGGACGACGCGCGCGCCTCCGGCCTCATCGGCGAGCGCCCGGACGGCTACGTCTCCGCCGTCAGTCCGGGCGCGCCGGCGAACATCCAGTCCCTGGTGCAATCCACCAACGCCAAGCGCCTGAAGGCCTACCAGGACATCGCCGCCAAGCAGGGCGTGCCAGTCGAGCAGGTCGGCGCGCTGACCGCGGAGAAGATCATCGGCAAGCTGCCTTCGGGGTGGTACTACATGAACTCCTCGGGCGCCTGGGTGCAGAAATAGGCCCGCCTCATGGCGGAACTGCCGCGCAGCATCGAGGATACCGTCGCGCTTCTGCGCCAGGGCAACTACGTCGCCGATCGCAGTTTGGCGACCGCGGTCTTCCTGGCATTGAAGCTACGCCGGCCGCTGTTCCTCGAAGGTGAGGCCGGCGTCGGCAAGACCGAGATCGCCAAGGTCCTGGCGGCGACCCTGGGCCGCAAGCTGGTGCGGTTGCAGTGCTACGAGGGCCTCGACGTCGCCAGCGCCGTCTATGAGTGGGACTATCCGCGCCAGATGCTGGAGATCCGCCTGGCCGAGGCCGCGCATGTCGATTCGAAAGAGCGCATCGCCGCCGACATCTTCTCCGAGCGATTCCTGATCAAGCGGCCCTTGCTACAAGCGCTGGAAGCGAGTCCCGCCGGCCCGCCTGTGCTGCTGATCGACGAACTCGACCGCACCGACGAGCCGTTTGAGGCCTTCCTCCTGGAGCTTCTCTCAGACTTCCAGGTGACGATCCCGGAACTCGGCATGGTCAAGGCGGAGACGCCGCCCATCGTCGTCATCACCTCCAACCGCACGCGCGAGATCCACGACGCGCTGAAGCGCCGCTGCTTCTACTACTGGGTCGACTACCCCGACGCAGCGCGCGAGCTGGAGATCCTGCGCGCCCGCCTGCCGGCGGCGAGCCTCGACCTGTCGCGCGAGGTGGTCGGCTTCGTGCAGAAGCTGCGCGGGCGCGATCTGTTCAAGCTGCCCGGCGTCGCCGAGACCATCGACTGGACCGACGCCTTGATCCAGCTCGACCAGGTGGCCCTGTCGCCGGAAGCGATCGATCATTCGCTGGGCGCCCTGCTGAAATACCAGGACGACATCGCCCGCATCCGCGGCACCGAGGCCGCCAGGATCCTCGAGGAAGTGCGCGCGGAGATGGCCGCGGCGCGGCATTAGAGATGTCGACGCCCGCATCCGTCTCGCGGCTCGCCGAGAACATCATGCAATTCGCCCGCGCCTTGCGCGCCGCCGGCCTGCCGGTCGGCCCGGGCAAGGCGATCGACGCGGTCGAGGCGGTGAAAGCCGTCGGCATCGGCAGCCGCGAGGATTTCTACTGGACGCTCCACGCGGTCTTCGTGCAAAGGCGCGAACAGCGCGAGATCTTCGACCAGGCCTTCCACATCTTCTGGCGCAACCCGCAATTCCTGCAGCGCATGATGGCGCTGATGCTGCCCTCCATCCAGGTGCCGGAGGTCGACGAACAGCACAAGGAGATCAGCCCGCGGGTCGCCGAGGCGCTGAAGGGCGAGCAGGCCGGCGACCGCGGCGAGGCGCGCGACATCGACCAGGAGGAGGTGGAGATCGACGCCGCCCTCACCTTCTCCAACCGCGAGCTGCTGCAGAGCATGGATTTCGAGAAGATGACCCTGGCGGAGATCGAGGCGGCGAAAAAGGCCATCGCCGCCATGCGCCTGCCGATCGAGGACGTGGCGACGCGGCGGTTCCGCCGCAACCCGCGCGGCCACCGCGTCGACATGCGCGCCACCTTGCGCG
>JAEUKU010000196.1 GCA_016794075.1 Rhodospirillaceae bacterium | reverse complement strand
GCGTTGCGCATCCCGGCCGCGCGCGCCGCGCCCATCAGGCGCTCGGCCTCGGCCTTGCTGCGGGCATAGATGTTCTTCGGGCGGAGCGGCGCATCCTCCGGCACCGGCAGCGCCTCCTGCTGGCCGTAGACCTCGCGCGAGCTGGCATAGACGACCCAGGGGCGGCGCGGGCTCTTCGCCGCCAGGTCGAGCAGCTGTCCGGTGCCTTCGGCGTTCACCCGCCAGCAGCGTTCGGGATCGCGCTCGCCGTCGATGACGCGCGAGACGGCGGCGAAATGCAGCACGCCGTCGGCCTCGGCCAGCAGGGGCGCGAGCGTGGCGCGGTCGAGGAAATCGCCGCTCACCACGGCCGGTCCTGACCCCGCCGCGCGCAGGTCGAGCGCCAGCACGCGCAGCCCCGCGGCGCGCAGCAGCTTCGACACGGCGCTGCCGATCAAGCCGGCGGCGCCGGTCACCAGGATACGCGGCTCACTCAACAGTCTCTCCCCTCAGCCCACCGGCTAGGCCGGGCGGGCATCCCCTGATATCATGTTTTCCTATCAGGTCGAGAGGGGTGATGACAGCCATTCTGGTGGTCGGGGCCGGTTTCGCCGGCGCCGTGCATGCGCGCGAACTGGCCGAGCGCGGCTGGCGCGTCGAGGTGATCGACCGGCGGCCGCATATCGCCGGAAATGCGTTCGACATGGTGGATTCCACAGGCGTGCGCCGGCACGTCTATGGCCCGCACCTGTTCCACACCTCGAACGACCGCGTGGTCGACTGGCTCAGGCGGTTCACCGATTTCCTGCCCTACGAGCACCGCGTCGGCGCCTATGTGGCGGAGCTCGGGCGCTGCGTGCCGCTGCCGGTCAACCGCACCACGATCAACGCCGTGTTCGGCGAGACGCTGGCCGATGCGGCGGCGGTGCAGGACTTCCTGGCGCGCATCGCATTGCCGATCGCCGCCCCGGCCAATGCGGCGGAATATCTGCACGCCCGCATCGGCACCCGCCTTACCGATCTCTTCTTCCGCCCCTACACGCGCAAGATGTGGGGCCTGGAACTGGAGCAGATGGCGGCAGCGGTGGTGGCCCGCATTCCGCTGCGCTTCGACACCGACGACCGCTATTTCCCGACCGAGACGCATCAGGGCCTGCCGAAGGGTGGCTATACCGAGCTCATCGGCCGCATCCTCGACCATCCCAATATCCGCGTCAGCCTCGCCACCGCCTTTGACCAGGCGATGCCGAAGGGCTTCGCCTTCTGCTTCAATTCGATGCCGATCGACGAATATTTCGGCTTCGCGCTGGGGCCGCTGCCCTATCGCTCGCTGCGCTTCCACCACCGCGCGGAGCCGCGCGGCTACAGGCTGGGCACCACCGCGCAGGTCAATTTCACCGATGACGGGATCTATACGCGGCAGAGCGACTGGAGCCTGCTGCCCGGCCATGTGCTCGCCGCCGGCCCGCTGAAGACGGTGACGCTGGAGGAGCCCTGCGCCGATCATGAGAACGGCATGGAGCGCTACTACCCGGTGAAGACCAGCGACGGCGCGCCGGAAAAGCTCTACGCGCGCTATCGCACGCTGGCGCAAGCGGAGCCGAAGATCCAGTTCATCGGCCGCTGCGGCACCTATCGCTATCTCGACATGGACCAGGTCATCAACCAGTCGCTGCAGAGCGTGCGTGCGTGGCTGGCGGAGCGGGGGCAGGCGGCTTCCGCGCGCAACACCCACGCGGACGATCGCTGATCGGCGGCCTTTTCGGCGCTGATCGGCCGTTCAACTTTTACCCTTCGTTAACCCAGGCCTCCTAGGCTTTTATCCTTCGTATGCCATGCCGGCGAGGGGGTCGCCGGGATGAGCGTCGGCCGCGCCCCGGTCGTGGGCTCGCCGTACGGTAAGCGTGGATGAGGGGAAGTCTGATCGCCGTGGACCGGATCGCCGCCACGATTCCAGGAAGCCGCGCATGAGCGCCGGGGACATGCCATCCGTGGGCATGGCGGCTGGCGGCTTCGCGGCCGCCGCGGAAAGCGTTTCACCCACGCGCGCCGATCCAGGTGGCGTGCACCCCGTTCCGGTTTCGCCCGCCATTGCGCCGCCGCCGATGGCGGCCTTGCGCTGGTGGCGGCTCATCATCCTCGCCGGCTGGGCGCTGTTCATCCTCGGCTTCGCCCTCGGCGTGCCGGAGGACGAGACCGGGCGCCACTGGTGGGTCGACGGCGCCTGGACCGTCACCTATCTCGCCACCACGCTGATCAGCCTGCTGGCGGCGTTCCGGCTGAAGGGCCGCGACCGCATCGCCTGGGGCTGTTTCGCCGCCGCCGCCGGGTCGTGGTTCATCGCCCAGCTGATCTGGGACTATTACGAGCTCATCGCGCTGTTCAGCACGCCGTTCCCGGCGATCAGCGACCTCTTCTATCTCGCCTTCGCGCCGATCTATGCCGCCGGCCTGATGTATTTCGGCGACAAGCCCAAGGGCGCTTCGCTCGGGCCGAAGCTGGTCAGCCAGCTGATCATGCTCGGCGCCGCGGTCTATGTCGCCGTCGGCCTGCATGTGAGCGAGGCGATCGTCGGCAGCGCCGACGGGCCGCTTTACATCGCCACCGCCGTCGCCTATCCGCTGCTCTACGATGCCGCCTTCCTGATGGGCGTGCTGTCGCTCTGCCTCTATGTCTGGGGCGCCAAGCGGGTGGTGCTGACCCTGCTGGTGATCGGCATCGGCTGCCACGCCACGGCGGAGACGCTGTACGGGCTCAGCCTGCTCGGGCGCGAATACGAAGTCGGCCAGGCCTATGACTTCCTCTGGCTGCTCGGCGGCGCGTTCCAGTTCTGGGCGGCGGCGGAGCATGTGCTGCAGGCGCGCGCCCGGCCGCATGCGGAAGCACCCGAAGAGCACTTCCTGATCCTCGCCTATCGCCGCGCGCGCCGGCTGGAGCCGATGATCCCGGCGCTCGGCATCGTGCTCATCTCGCTTTCGCTCGGGCTCGACGCCGACGGGCTCACACGCGCCGAGGCGCTCTCCATCCTCACCCCCGCCTGCCTGGTTTTCGCCATCGCCGTGGCGGTGGCCGAGGGCTGGAGCTGGCATATCGAGGAAGACCTGCGCAAGCTGGCGGCCAATGCGGCGCTGGCGGCGCGGCGCTCGGAAAGCCGGCTTTCGGCGCTGCTGGAGATCGCCCCCACCGCGATCATCGCCGTCGACCGCAACCACGCCATCCGGCTCTGCTCCAAGGGTGCCGCGAAGCTGTTCGGCTATGCGGCGCGCGAGACCATCGGCCTGCCGCTCAGCATGCTGTTCAGCGACGAGCCGGCCAAGACGCCGCCGCGCGCAGCACAGCCCGGCGCCCTAGGAAATCCGGCGCGCGGCATTCGCCTCGCGTCGCTGGCGGCGCAGGAGAATGCCTCGCGCGCACCGCTTTCCGGCGCCGACGTGATCGACCGGCTGCGCCGCGGCGAAATCAAGGGCCGCACTCAGGCCGGCACGCATTTCCCGGTCGAAGGCGAATCCTACGACCTTGCCGATAACGGCCTCGGCGACAGCGGCGAGGGCGCCCTCACCATCATCATGCTGAGCGACGCCACCGAACGGAAGCGCCAGGAACGCGCGCTGCGCCAGGCCAAGGAGGCAGCGGAGGCGGCCAACCGCGCCAAGACCCAGTTCCTCGCCAATATGAGCCACGAGCTGCGCACGCCCTTGAACGCCATCATCGGCTTCTCCGAGGTGATCGCGAACAAGCTGTTCGGCCAGCTCGACGAGCGCTACCGCGACTATGCGGGCGACATCGTCTCCAGCGGCCGTCACCTGCTCGGCCTGATCAACGACATTCTCGATCTCTCGAAGATCGACCTCGGCCAGGCGACCCTGAGCGAAGGCGAGGTCGAGCTGGCGCGCGCGGTGCAAAGCTGCGAGCGGCTGATGCACGAGCGCGCCGAGCGCGGCGGCGTGCAGGTGATCGCGGCTTTGCCCTCGGACCTGCCGCTGCTCTGGGCCGACGAGACCAAGGTGAAGCAGATCGTGCTCAACCTGCTGTCCAACGCGGTGAAGTTCACCGAGCGCGGCGGCAAGGTGGTGATCAGCGCCGCGAGCCTCGCCGATGGCGGCCTGGCGCTGAGCCTGACCGACACCGGCATCGGCATGCGCCCGGAGGACATCCCCAAGGCGATGTCCCCCTTCGGCCAGCTGGAAAGCACCTTCGAGCGCCGTTTCGAGGGCACCGGCCTCGGCCTGCCGCTGGTGCAGCGGCTGGTGGAGCTGCACGGAGCGGAGCTGCGCATCGACAGCCAGCTGGGCCAGGGCACCAAGGTCGAAATCCGCTTCCCCCGCCGCCGCGTGGTGACGCCGAAGCACGGCGACGCGCGCGAGGCCGATGCCGCCTACAAGACCGCGGCGAGCTGAGCCTTTCCTGCCGGAGCGGGACTCGCATCCCGCGCGCGCCGCAAGGTTGTTGCGTCTGCCGGTTGCCCAATCGCCGGAATCCCGATTACAGTTACCGCAAAGTTAACAATTGCGACTCGCGGGGTTCGGGGGATGAATGCGAAGAAGTCCGGACGGGCACCAGCCAAAACGCCGCCGAAAAAGCCCATCCATCTGAAATCGAAGGATAAATCGGCGAAGACCGAGAAGCCGGGGAAGCCCGCTCCGGCCCCCGCGCCGAAGCCGCCCGCGGCCAGGATTCCGGCCGCCGCGGCGCCCAAGCCCGCCCCGCTGCCGGCGCCCAAGGTCAAGAAGACCAATGGCGCGGTGAAGGTCGGCGTGGTCGGCTGCGCCGGGCGCATGGGCCAGATGCTGCTGAAGATGCTGATCAACGCGCCGGGCGTCGTCGTGGTCGGCGGCACCGAGCGGCGCGGCTCGGCGGCCCTGGGCCAGGATTTGGGCGCGCTGGCCGGGGCCGAGCCGCTCGGCATCTCGGTCAGCGACGATCCCAGCCTGCTGTTCGACAGCGCCGACGTGGTGGTCGATTTCACCAATCCCAGCGCCACCTTGCAGCACGCCCAGATGGCGGCGCGCACCGGCTGCGCGCTGGTCATCGGCACCACCGGCTTCGACAACGACCAGCTGGCGAGCCTGCACCGGGTGGCGCAGCGCGCGCCGATCGTGCTGGCGGCCAATATGAGCCTCGGCGTCAACCTGCTGCAGCAGGTGGTGGAGGAGGTGGCCCGCATCCTCGATTCCGATTGGGACATCGAGATCGTCGAGATGCACCACAAGCACAAGGTCGACGCCCCCTCCGGCACCGCGCTGGCGCTGGGCGAGGCGGCGGCGCGCGGCCGCGGCCAGCAATTGCGCCGCATCGCCCGGCGCTCGCGCGAGGGCCAGGTCGGTCCGCGGGTGAAGGGCGAGATCGGCTTCGCCGCCTTGCGCGGCGGCGATGTGGTCGGCGATCACACGGTGATCTTCGCCGCCGAGGGCGAGCGGGTGGAGATCACCCACCGCGCCTCCAGCCGCGAGATCTTCGCCCGCGGCGCGCTCAAATCCGTGCTGTGGGCGGCGGGCAAGAAGCCCGGCCTCTATTCGATGCGCGATGTCCTCGGCTTCAGTGTGCAGGCGCCGCAGACTCCGACCGCGCCCGGCAACGGGTCGAACGGCGGCTGATCTCTCCCGGCCGCTTGTCTGCGCCGCTCAGTTGCGCAGATATTCGGCGTCAATCGCGCCGATGGTGCGCGCCGCGTCGGGATCGACCCGGCGCAGGATGGCGTCGAGCTTCGCCTCGTGGCGGTCGTCGCTCTCCTTCGATTGCGGCGAGCCGACATAGAGGAAGAAGGCCAGCCCGCCGACCTGCCAGAGCAGCTGCAGGAATTCCGACTGCCAGTTCTCGAAGGTGTCGCGCAGCATCTCGATGACATAG
>JAEUKU010000192.1 GCA_016794075.1 Rhodospirillaceae bacterium | reverse complement strand
CCTCGACATCGCCGCCTATGTGCCGGGCGACCATTCCTTGCCGGGCAGCGGGCCGGTTCATCGCATGGCCTCGAACGAGAGCGCGCTCGGCGCATCCCCGCGCGCCGTCGAGGCCTATCGCGCCGGCGCGGAGGAACTGCACCGCTATCCCGAAGGAACCTCGAAGGCGGTGCGCGAGGCGCTGGCGCGGGAATACGGCATCGCCGCCGACCAGATCGTCTGCGGCGCCGGTTCGGACGACGTCCTGCAATTGCTGACCCGCGCCTATGCCGGGCCGGGCGACGAGGTGCTCTATTCGCAGCACGGCTTCCTGGTCTATCCGATCGCGGCGAAGGCGGTGGGGGCGACGCCGGTGGCGGCGCCGGAGACAGACCTGCGCACCGATGTCGATGCCTTGCTGAGAGCGGTGACGCCGCGCACGCGCATCTGCTTCGTCGCCAATCCGAACAATCCGACCGGCTCCTACGTGACCAGGGCGGAGCTGGCGCGGCTGCGCGCCGGCTTGTCGGACAACGTGCTGCTGGTGGTCGACGCCGCCTATGCCGAATACGTCGACC
Source organism: Rhodospirillaceae bacterium (assembly GCA_016794075.1). Classification (GTDB taxonomy): domain Bacteria; phylum Pseudomonadota; class Alphaproteobacteria; order Dongiales; family Dongiaceae; genus Dongia_A. Next base: position 5,549 of record JAEUKU010000192.1, on the reverse strand, counting down.
TGCCGGATTACGAGTCCGGCCTCGACCTGGTGAAGGCCCACGACAACGTGGTGATGACCCGTACCTTCTCGAAGATCTTCGGCCTGGCGGCCTTGCGCCTGGGCTGGGCCTATTGCCCGCCCTCGGTGGCTGACGTGCTGAACCGCATCCGCGGGCCGTTCAACGTGCCGGCCCCGGCCCAGGCCGCGGGGGCGGCCGCCATCGCCGACAAGGCGCATACGGCGAAGGCCAAGGCGCACAACGATTACTGGCTGCCCTGGTTCAGCCAGCGGATGAAGGAACTCGGGCTGCATCCCTATCCGAGCGTCGCCAATTTCGTGCTGGTGAAGTTCCCGGGCGATCCGAAGCTGAATGCCGAGGCGGCGCTCAAATTCCTCAATGCGCGACGCATCCTGCCCCGCCGCGTCGCCGCCTATGGCCTGCCCGATTGTCTGCGCGTCACCATCGCGGAAGAGGATGCGGTGAAGGCCTGCGCCCAGGCGATCGAGGATTTCGTGAAGGGAGCGGCGACGCAATGAGTGACGCGCTGTTCGACAAGCTCTGCCTCATCGGCATCGGCCTGATCGGCTCCTCGATCGCGCGCGGTGCGCGCCGGCACAACCTCGCCAAGGCCATCGCCATCGCTGATTCCTCGTATGAGGCGCGGAAGGACGCCGAGGCGCTGCAGCTCGGCGACCTCTACGACGCCGATCCGGCGGCGGCGGTGCAGGGCGCCGACCTCGTCATCATCTGCGCGCCGGTCGGCGCCTATGCCGAGATCGGGCAGGCGATCGCGCCGCATCTGAAGCCCGGCGCGATCTTGAGCGATGTCGGCTCGGTCAAGCAGGCGGTGGTGCGCGATCTCGGCCCGCTGCTGCCGGACCATGTGCATTTCATCCCGGGTCATCCTGTCGCCGGCACCGAGCATTCCGGGCCGAAGGCGGGCTTCGCCGAATTGTTCGAAGGCCGCTGGCAGATCCTCACCCCGCTGCCGGGGGCCGATCAAGCGGCGGTCGAGAAGCTCGCCGCCTTCTGGCGCGGGCTCGGCTCCAATGTCGAGATCATGGAGCCCAGCCACCACGACCAGGTGTTGGCCATCACCTCGCACCTGCCGCACTTGATCGCCTATACCATCGTCGGCACCGCGACGGGTCTCGAGGACAGCACCCAGCGCGAGGTGATCAAGTTCTCCGCCTCCGGCTTCCGCGATTTCACCCGCATCGCCGCCTCCAACCCGATCATGTGGCGCGACATCTTCCTCAACAATCGCGAGGCGGTGCTCGAAATGCTGGGCCGCTTCAGCGAGGACCTGACCGCGCTCCAGCGCGCCATCCGCTGGGGCGAGGGCGAGAAGCTGGAAGACTGGTTCACCCGCACCCGCGCCATCCGCCGGTCGATCATCGATGCCAAACAGGCGTAAACACTGCCGGAACATGGCCGAGGTGCGCGCCGAGATCGACGCGCTCGACCGAGATATCGTCGCTTTGCTGGCCGACCGGCTGCACTACATCGACGAGGCGGCGCGGATCAAGAAGGACCGCGCCACCGTGCGCGACGAGGCCCGCATCGCCGACGTGCTGATAAAGGTCGAAGCCGAGGCGCAGCGCCTGGGCGCCGATCCCAGGGTGGTGGCCAGCGCCTATCGCGCCCTGGTCGAAGCCTCGATCATGCACGAATTCGAGAAGTTTGATAGACTGCAGCGTTGACGCGTCCATGGAATGGCGGGCTGCTCCCGTGAAGATCGCCATCGTCATCTGCACCTTTCGCCGGCCGGGCTCGCTGGCGCGCGCCCTGGCCTCAATGGCCGGGCTGGAGCCCCCCGGATCGGCCGAATGGCAGATCGCGGTAGTCGATAACGGCGATTGCGCCGATACCCGTCGCCTGGTGGAAGAATTCCGGGGCAGATTGCCGATCTCGCTGGTGGTGGCGCCGGATCCCGGCTTGGCGCGGGCACGGAATGCCGCGCTGGAGACCCTCCAATGCGACTATTTCATTTGGACCGACGATGATGTCACCGTCGCGCCGCATTGGCTCCGCGCCTATGAAGCGGCCTTCGCAGCGCATCCGCAGGCGAGCTTCTTCGGCGGGCCGATTGCGCCGCAATTCGAAGGAAAGCCCCCGGCCTGGCTGGTAAAGTCTCTGCACTTGACCGGCTCGGCCTTCGCCGCGCGCGAGGTGGCAGCCGATGGGGCGCGGATCGCCTTGGACACGCTGCCATATGGGGCGAACTTCGCGCTACGCGCGCAGGAGGCGCGGGCGCTGAGATTCGACCTGGCCCTCGGTCGGCAGCCCGGGCGCTGGATGCTGAGCGGCGAGGAAAGCCAGTTGCTGCGCCGCTTGTGCGGCCAAGGCGGCATTGGCATCTGGGTCGCCGCGGCGCAAGTGACGCATTGGATTGATCCGAAGCGGCAAACCATCGCTTATCTGCGCCGCTACTACGAGGGCCGCGCCTTTGGCCGCGTCCGCAGGACGCTGCAGGCGCCGCCGGATACGTCCTGGCAAGCGCTGCTCCGTTGCGAGCTCGCCTATCTGCGCGGCAGACTCTTGCGTCGGCCGAAGATCTGGGTCCGGGCGCTGAAGCAGGCTTCGTTGCTGCGCGGAGCCCGCGCGGCTCATAGCGCGCATCGGCATGCGAATCTTCGCCCTGCCGGCGCGGTGTTGGAGCCGGCGGAATGAAGAAACGCGTCCTCGCCATCGGCCTCGACGGCTATGAGCCCAGTGTTGCCGCGCGCCTGATGGACGAGGGGGGATTGCCAAATCTGCGCAATCTCGCCCGCAACAGCGCGGTCTTTGCGCTCGATCATGGCGCCGCCAAGCGCACCGGGCTTGCCTGGGAGCATGTCAGCCTGGGCAAGGCGCCGCAGGATTACGGGCGCCATGCCGCGGTGCGCTTCGATCCCGCGACCTATGGGGCAAGCCAGTTCGGCACCGTGCAGCCGCCTTTCTTGGGCGACATCGCGGCGCGCTGCGTCATCTTCGATGCGCCCTATTTCGATCTGCAGGCGGCACCCAACTGCCAGGGGCTGGTCAGCTGGGGCGCGCATGATGCCGGCGTGAAGCAGCACGCCGTGCCGGCCGGGCTGGCGCAGGAGATCGAGGCGCGTTTCGGCCCCTATCCGGCGACGCCCTATATCTACGGCTTCGTCTGGCCGTACAAGAAGCGCGCCAAGGCCATGGCTGAAGGTTTGGTCCGGGCCGTGACCTTGCGCGGCGAGATCGGGCGCTGGCTCTTGGCGGAACGGCTGCCGGATTGGGATCTGGCGCTGTTGGTGGTGAGCGAGTTCCACTCGGCCATCGAAGCCTTATGGCACGGCTACGATCCGGCGCACCCTTTGCACCATTTGCCCTCAGCAGCCCCTGCGCGTCTCGGTGTTGTGGGCGTCTACCAGGCGTTCGACCGGATGCTGGGCGATTACATGCACGCATTCCCGGATGCGGAGCTGGTGTTGTTCTCGATGCACGGCATGGGCGCCAATGATTCCGACGTGCCGACCATGCTGCTGCTGCCGGAGCTGCTCTACCGGCTGAGCTTCGGCACCAGATTGTTCGAGCCGCGGGCGGATTGGGCGACGACCGATGTGCCGATGCTGGGGCCGAAGGAAAGATGGTCGGTGGCGGTGCGTGCCTGCATGGGCCCGACCGGGACCGGAGCCGAGCCGGCCAGGCTCGATTGGATGCCCGCCTCGCTCTATCGCGGATTCTGGCCGCGCATGGAGGCCTTCGCGCTGCCCTCCTATTACGACGGTCGCATCCGCATCAACCTCGTCGGCCGCGAGCGGGACGGGCTGGTCGCAGCCGCGGACTACAGCCGGAAGCTGGATGAGTTGTGCGACCTGCTGTCCGAGCTGCGCAATCCGCGCACGGGCGCGCCGGTGGTGCGCAGCGCCGAGCGCCCGGTGGCGGACGATCCCTTGCGTGCCGACCCGACCCAGGCGGATCTGGTCATCCTCTGGCGCGACGGGCCGCTGGCATTCTACCACGACCGTCTCGGCCTGATCGGGCCGGCCCCCTATCGCCGCACCGGCGGCCATTCCGGCGGCCACGGCATCGCCTATTTCACCACGCCGCGCTTGCCGTGCGGAAATTGCGGCACGGCGAGCTCCTTCGACGTGATGCCGACTTTGGTCGAATTGCTCGGCCTGCGGGCGCCGGCGGAGTTGAGCGGCCGCAGCCTCCTCGATCGCGCGAGCCGCGCGGCAGCAGTTCAGTCCGGCCTGGGCTAAGCGCGACGTAGGTGGATGGCGCGAGGTCAAGCAGGCCGCCCGCCACCACGGCGTGTCGCCTCGCCCCACGGCTTTGGCTTGTCCCGGCTGCGGTGTGGCGGGCGCGATGGCAATGACCCTGCCGGGCCGCACGTGTCCGGCGACCGGCCTGGTCCTACTCCTTCACCGCCCCGGTCATCGACGAGACGTAGTGCTCGACGAAGAAGGAATAGAGGATGACGACCGGCAAGGAGCCGATCAGCGCGCCCGCCATCAGCGATCCCCATTCATAGACGTCGCTCCGCACCAGCTCGGTCAGCACGCCGACCGGCACGGTCTTGTTCTCCGAGGACTGGATGAAGGTGAGGGCGTAGATGAACTCGTTCCAGGAGAGGGTGAAGGCGAAGATGCCGGCGGAGATCAGGCCCGGCACCGCCAGCGGCAGCACGATCTTGGTCAGGATCTGCCAGCGCGAAGCGCCGTCGATCAGCGCGCATTCCTCGAGCTCGTAGGGGATCGAGCGGAAATAGCCCATCAGCAGCCAGGTGCAGAAGGGGATCAGGAAGGTGGGATAGGTCAGGATCAGCGCCATCCGCGTGTCGTAGAGGCCGAGCTTGAACACCATCACGGCCAACGGAATGAACAGGATCGAGGGCGGCACCAGATAGGCGAGGAAGATGGCAAGCCCGATCGAGCGCGCGCCGCGGAAGCGCAGGCGCTCGATGGCATAGGCGGCGAAGACCGCGGCGACGAGCGAGATGAAGGTCGCCGCCACCGAGATGATGATGGTGTTCCACAGCCAGCCGGGATAGGAGGTCTCGAACAGCAGGTACTTGATGTGATCGAGGGTCGGCCGCACCACCCAGAAGGGGCTGAAATTCTTGTAATCGGTGAGCTCGTCGTTCGGCTTCACCGCCGTCACGGCCATCCAGTAGAACGGGAACAGCAGCACGAAGCAGAACACCGCCAACGGCAGGTAGACGGTCACCAGCCGGCGCGGCAGATTCTGCAGATAACCCATGCCGCCTTCGTCGCCCATCCGGTTCGGCTCATCCGCCACGGCCATCTCAGTCGCTCCCGCCCTGCTGCCAGCGCCGGCGCTGCAGGCCAAAATAACTGAACAGGATCGCCGCCAGCAGGAACGGCACCATGGCGACGGCAATGGCCGCACCCTCGCCCAGCATGCCGCCGGAGATGCCGCGCTGGAAGCTCAAGGTCGCCATCAGATGCGTGGCATTGACCGGCCCGCCGCGGGTCAGCACGTAGATGAGCTGGAAATCGGTGAAGGTGAACAGCACCGAGAAGGTCATCACGATGGCGATGATCGGGGTGAGCAGCGGCAGGGTCACGTAGCGGAAGCGCTGCCAG
>JAEUKU010000152.1 GCA_016794075.1 Rhodospirillaceae bacterium | reverse complement strand
TCGGCTTGCCCTTGGCGCGCACAGAGGTAAGTTGGCGCGCTTCGGGGACAGGACCAGTGACGGAACAGGGCTGAAGACCATGCGGCAGGTCGCATTGCGGGACGGAACGCGCGTGTCGGCGATGGGGCTCGGCACCTGGCACATGGGCGAGGACGTGCGGCAGCGCGCCCAGGAGGTACGGGCGCTGCAGACCGGCATCGACCTCGGCGCCACGTTGATCGACACGGCGGAGATGTATGCCGAAGGCCGCGCCGAGGAGGTCGTCGGCGCCGCCATCCGCGGCCGGCGCGACAGCGTCTATGTGGTGAGCAAGGTTCTGCCGCAGAACGCCAGCCGCGCCGGCGCCGTCAAGGCCTGCGAAGCTTCCCTCAAGCGGCTGAAGACCGACCGCATCGATCTCTACCTGCTGCATTGGCGCGGCGGCATACCTTTCGCCGAAACGCTGGCCGGCTTCGATGATCTGATGCAGGCGGGCAAGATCCGCGGCTTCGGGGTGTCCAACCTGGACCTCCGGGACCTCGGCGAATGGCTGGCGCTCAGCCATGCCGACAAGACCCTGGTCAACCAGGTCATGTATTCGATCGGCGAGCGCGGCATCGATTTCGATCTGCTGCCCTGGTGCCTGGAGCGGCGCATCGCGCTGATGGCCTATTGCCCGCTGGCGCAGGGGTCGCTGCCGCAGAGCGGCGTGCTCGAGCGCATCGCCAAGCGCCACAAGGCGACGCCGGCGCAGATCATGCTGGCCTGGGTGATGCGCCACGAGCACGTCATCGCCATCCCCAAATCGGCGCGCCCCGAGCGCGTGCGGGAGAACGCCAAGGCGGCCGACATCGTGCTGTCGGCGGAGGACCTGATGGACCTGGATCGCGACTTCCCGCCGCCGCGCAAGGCTCAGGCGCTGGCCATGACCTGAGGCTGCGATGCCCGCTCTGCATCATGACGATGATGCGAGCAGGGCTGGCATTCCGGGCCGGACTGCCTAGATTCAGGGCACGCTGCACCGTCACCTCGCGGAGTTTGGCCCCATATGTTCTCGTTCAAGCAGAAGCCGCTCGCCATTCCCAGCAAGGCCGAGGCTCTGCCCGGCCGCCCGAATCCGATTCCCGTGCCGGCCACCCATTGGGTGAACGGCAATTCCATCAAGCCGCCATTTCCGGCCGGCATGGAAACGGCGATCTTTGGCCTCGGCTGCTTCTGGGGCGCGGAACGCAAGTTCTGGCAGGCGCCGGGGGTCTACGCCACCGCCGTCGGCTATGCCGGCGGCCATACGCCCAATCCGACCTATCAGGAGGTCTGTACCGGCATGACCGGCCACAACGAGGTGGTCCTGGTGGTCTTCGATCCCAGCAAGACCAGCTATGACGTGCTGCTGAAGATCTTCTGGGAAAGCCACGACCCGACCCAGGGCATGCGCCAGGGCAACGACGTCGGCACCCAATACCGCTCCGGTATCTATGTCACCAACGACGCCCAGCGCCGGGCGGCGGAAGCGAGCCGGGACGCCTATCAGGCCAAGCTGCAGGCGGCCGGCTTCCCGGCCATCACCACCGAGATCCTGGACGCCCCGCATTTCTACTACGCCGAGGAATACCACCAGCAGTACCTGGCGAAAAATCCGAATGGATACTGCGGCTTAGGTGGCACCGGGGTGAGCTGCCCGGTGGCCGTGACGACGGTCACTTAAGCGCCCGGCCGGCCTCGCCGGGGCTGGCGCAGTCCGCCGCAATCCCCTAGATGACTGGGCGGATGGAGTCCCTCTTTACCGATTACCAACCGATCCTGCTGTCCGATGCGGGTAATTGGAGATCGAAGGGGTTATAATCCATCGATCTGGTGGGGATTGCGTCGCGGGAGGCGCGTTATGTTTGCCCGGCTCGGGAATCTCGTGGTTCTGCTCGGCGTTGCTTTGATGAGCGCGGTGTTGGCCGTTCCGGCACCGGCCGTGGCTGACGCGCGCGTCGCCCTGGTCATCGGCAATGGCGAATATGACGGCGACCTCGGCAAGCTGCGCAACCCGGTCAACGACGCCGCGCTGATGGCCGATACCCTGCGCGAGCTCGGCTTCGACGTCGACCTGGTCGAGAACGCCGACCAGAAGGAGATGAAGCGCGCCATCCGCGATTTCGGCCAGAAGCTGCGCGGCACTGGCGGCAACGGGATCGGCCTGTTCTTCTATGCCGGCCACGGCGTCCAGGTCGACGGCGAGAACTATCTGCTGCCGATCGGCGCGCAGATCGAGGCCGAGGGCGACGTCGAGCTCGAGGCGGTTTCCGCCACGAGCGTGCTGAGCCAGATGCAATTCGCCGGCAATGCCGTCAACCTGGTGTTCCTGGATGCCTGCCGCAACAACCCGCTGACCCGCAATTTCCGCTCCGGCGCGCGCGGCCTGGCGCGGGTGGATGCGCCGCGCGGCAGCTTCGTCGGCTATTCCACGGCGCCGGGCGACGTCTCGGTCGACGGCGACAACGAGAACAGCCCCTATACCCTGGCCCTGGTGGAGGCGCTGCGGACTCCCGGCACCTCGATCGAGGAGGCGCATCGCGCCGTGCGCGCCAAGGTGCTGACGGCGACGAACCAGCGGCAGACGCCCTGGGATTCCTCCTCCCTGACCGGGCCGGTGATCCTGGCCAAGGCGGCGGAGCCCGAGCTTCCCGCGGCGGCGGCCATCGAGCCGGCGCCCGCCCCGGCCGCGCCCAGCGCCGGCGGCAACCAGCAGGCCGAACTGCTGTTCTGGGATTCGATCAAGAACAGCGACAACCCGGCGACCTTCGAAGCCTATCTGAAGCAGTTTCCCAATGGCGTCTTCGCCGGTCTGGCGCAGGCCAAGCTGGACGAGCTGAACGCCAAGAGCGGCAACGCCGCGACGACCGCGGAACAGCAGGCGGCCGCCCAGGCGGAGGCCGAGACCGCGGCCTGGAGCGGGATCAAGGACAGCAACAATCCCGCCATGTTCGAAGCCTTCCTCAAGCAGTTCCCCAACGGCACCTTCGCCCCGCTGGCCAGCGCCAGGCTGGAGCAGTTGAAGGCCAAGCCGGTCGAGGTCGCGGCGGCGGCGTCTGAACCCGCGCCCGAGCCAACCCCGGCGCCGGCGCCGGCGGAAACGCAAAGCGCTGCCGTGGCGCCCGAACCCGCGCCGCTCGCGATCGAGGCCATGAGCGGGGTCTATGTGGCGAAGAAATCCGCCAATCTGCGCGCGGCGCCGGACACCAAATCGGCGGTGCTCGGCAAGCTGGCGGCTGACCAGCCGGTCGACGTCACCGGCAAGGTGGCCGGCGGCGATTGGCTGCGTGTCGCCTTCAAGGGCAAGGAGGCCTTCGTCAGCGCCGGCCTGATGACGCGGTCCAGCGCCGAAGAGGTCGCCGCCTGGAAGGCGCTGAAGGGCCAGCCGAGCGAAGCCGGCGCCCAGAGCTTCCTGGCGCAATACCCCGCTGGCGCGTTCCAGCCCAAGGCCAAGGCCCTGCTCGCCAAGCTGCAGCAGCCGGCCGAACCGGCGCCGATGGAACCGGTCGCGGAACCGGCCGCGCCGGCGGTCGTCGCGCAACCCGCCCCGGCGCCGGCGCAGCAGGCCGCCGTGGCGCCGGCGCCGGCCAAGAATGTGGTGCGGATCTCCAGCGCCCTGCGCGACAAGGTCGAGCGCTATCTGCGGAACTCGGAATCCTTCGGCGGCTACTACCGCTTCCTGGCGGTGAACCAGGCCGGCGATCGGGTCGGCATGTCCAACTGCACCAAGCAGACCACCTGGACCGTCGACGCTTGCGGCGGCGCCAGCAATCCTCTTGAAGGCGCCAAGCGGGTGGCCATCAAGGAATGCGGCGGACCGGCTTCGTGCCGGCTCATCTTCGAGGGTGCGAAAAAGATCGGCGATTTCGAGATCGAGTGGTATTAAGTCGCTTGCCCTTTGCGATGGAGCCAAGCGCTTGCACCCGATCGCGTCTCTCGATGATCTGAAGCCCGATGCGACGCGGGGTGCCGTCTACGGCCTGCCGGCGCGCTGGTACCACGAGCGGGAGATCTATCAGGCCGAGCGCCGGCAGATCTTCGCCCGCACCTGGCAGCTGGCCTGCGCCGAGAGCGACGTGGCGGGGCCCGGCGATTACCTCGCCACCGATGTCGCCGGCTACCGCTTTTTCGTCATCCGCGACCGCAACGGCCATCTGCGCGCTTTCCACAACGTCTGTCCGCACCGCGCCTCGACCCTGCTCGAGCCCGGGCGGGGGCGTTGCGATCTTCTGCGCTGCCGCTACCACGGCTGGGTCTTCGACGGCGCCGGCAATCTGCGCCGGGCGCCGGATTTCGGCGAGGCGGAGTGGTTCCGCAAGGAGGATCACGGGTTGAAGCCGATCCGCGTCGAGACCTGGCGCGGGCTGGTCTTCGTCAATTTCGATCCCGAGGCGGCGCCGCTGGCGCGGGACCTCGGCAGCCTGCCGGAGACGGTGAAGGATTATCCGATCGAGAGCTTCACCAAGGTCCGCCAGGCGGAGTTCGAGATGAACTGCAACTGGAAGACCTACACCGACAATTTCGTAGAGGGCTATCACATCCCGGGAATCCACCCTTCCTTCAACGCCGTCATCGACTTCTCGAAGTTCGAGACCACGCATGCGGACGCGCTCGTCATCATGACCGCGCCGCAGAAGAACGGGTCGATCTATGGCGGCATGTGGCTGTGGGGCTGGCCCAACTACACGCTCTCGGTCTATCCGACCGGCATGAACTGCTCGCGCATCGTGCCGATCGACGAGAAGCGGACGCGGCTGGTCTACAGCTTCTTCTTCAAGGACGTGAGCGCGGCGGCGGCCGAGGCCAATGAGCGCACCATCGAGACCAACTGCGCGATCGTGCGCGAGGATTTCGGCATCTGCGAGCACGCCCAGGGCAATCTCGAGGCCGGCATCTTCCAGCGCGGCCCCCTGAGCCCCAAGCACGAGACCGGCGTACGCTACTTCCACGACGGCGTGCGCCGGGCGCTGGGCCGCGAAGGGCTGCGCGAAGGCGACTGGCTCGCCTGACGCGGCAAAGAAAAACGGCGGCCCTTGCGGGCCGCCGTTCTCGTCGCGACGGGATGGATGCTTACGCTTCCATCCACATCTCTTCGCAGAAATAGTATTCGGTCGGATGCGGCTTGTAGCCTTTCAGCCTCTTGTCGAAGGGTTGGTAGGACTGGCGCCACAACGGCTGGATGATCGGCCCCTCTTCCTGCATCAGGGTCTCGATCTCGTCGATCACCTTCTTGCGCTCCTCGACGTCGACGATGCCTTCCGCCTTGGTCAGCAACTCGTCGAACTTCGGGTTG
>JAEUKU010000113.1 GCA_016794075.1 Rhodospirillaceae bacterium | reverse complement strand
CATCATCGCCGCCGCGCGGGCGCGCTTCGGCGTGGTCTTCTCGACCGGGCGCAACGACACCAAGGGCAAGCTCATCCGCATCGGCCATATGGGCCTGGTGGCGGAGCCGATCTATGCCACGGTGGCGGTGACCGCCTTCGGCGGCGCGCTGCGCAAGCTCGGCCGCAAGGTCGACGTGGCGGCGGGTGTCGAGGCGGCGCTCGCGGTCATCGAGGCCGATCGCGGATAATCAATCAGCTCACTTCAGGACGAGGGAATGACAATGCGCAGATTCGAAGGTCGCGTGGCGGTGGTGTCCGGCGCCGCGCAGGGGATGGGCAAGGCGGTCGCCGAGCGGCTGGGCCAGGAGGGCGCCACGGTGGTCGCCGTCGACATCAACGGCGCCGGCGCGGAAGCCACCGCGAAGAAGCTTGGCGGCAAGTCCTACGGCGTCGCCGTCGATATCGGCGAGGAGGACCAGGTCAACAAGCTGTTCGCCGACGTGGCGTCCAAGTTCGGCAAGCTCGACGTGCTGGTGAACGTCGCCGCCATCGTGCCCTTCGTGAAATGGGACGAGCTCAATTTCAAGGAATGGCGCCGCGTCCTGCGGGTCAATCTCGACGGCCTCTACCTCATGTGCCGCGCCGGGTCCGACCTGATGCGCAAGAACAACTACGGCCGCATCGTCAATTTCAGCTCCAACTCGATCTTCGCCGGCACCCCCAACATGGCGCATTACGTCGCCTCCAAGGGCGGCGTGCTCACCTTCACCCGGGCGCTGGCGACCGAGCTCGGCGGCTACAAGATCACCGTCAACTCGGTCTGCCCGGGCCTGACCGACACCGAAGGCGTGCAGACCACCCCGCACAAGGAGGCCTTCGGCTTCGTCGAGATGCTGCAGGCGATCAAGGGCAAGGGCGTGCCGCAGGACATCGTTCCCGCCGTGGCCTTCCTGGCCTCGGACGAGGCCCACTGGATCACCGGCCAGGCGCTCAATGTGGATGCCGGCATGGTCCGCTGGTAATATTCGGGAGGCAGGGCGAGTCGTCGCCCTGCTTTTCTGCCTGCTGGTTGCGGAGGGCGCGATGGCGGGTTCGGCGGATGATGCGTTGTTGCGGGCGGCGGCCTTGGGCGACAAGGCGGCCGTGGTTTCCGCCCTCAATGCCGGCGCCGCGATCGACGCCCGCGACGCCCAGCTGCAGACGCCCCTCCTCATCGCCATCCAGAAGGACAATCGCGACGTCGCCGCGCATCTGATCGCGCGCGGCGCCGACATCAACGCCGTCGCCGCCAACGAGGATACGCCCTGGCTGCTGGCCGGCGCGCTGGGCCGCGCCTCGCTGCTGGCGGCGATGCTGGAGACCGGCAAGGTCGACTACACCAAGCGCAACCGCTACGGCGGCAACGCGCTGATTCCCGCCTGCGAGCGCGGCCATGTCGAGACCGTCCGCCTGCTGCTCGAACGTTCGGAGATCGACGTCAACCACGTCAACAATCTCGGCTGGACTGGCCTGCTGGAGGCGGTGATCCTCGCCGATGGCGGCCCGCGCCACCTCGAGATCGTGCGTCTGCTGCTGCAGCACGGCGCCGATCCGAACATCGTCGACAAGGACGGCGTCAGCCCCCTGAAGCACGCCCAGGACCGCCGCTACGACGCCATGGCCGCGCTGATCAAGGATGCCGGCGGGCGCTGAGACGGTGCCGTTTCCCCTCTCGTCACCCCGGCCTTGAGCCGGGGTCCATTTCTCAACCGCCCCAGCGGCGGCACGATGGGCCCCGGATCACGCCGCTGCGCGGCTGTCCGGGGTGACGATTGAGTGGTCGCTACGAATAGTAATTCGCGCCGGTCTGGTAGCCTTTGAAGCTCTCCAGGTCGTGCGAATAGAACAGCTCGGCGTCGTGCTTCTCGGCCAGCTCCTTCAGCCGCTTCATCGACTTGACGCTCTCGGTCGGGTCCAAGTGGAAAGAGGAGATGCACATCATCTCCATGTTCTTCTTGGTGTAGCAGGCATCCGCCGTGAACAGCATCGGCCGGCGGTTCTTCAGTTCCACCATCAGGCTGTAATGGCCGGCCGTGTGGCCCGGCGTCTCGAACAGATGGATGCCCTTGGCAATTTCCTGGTCACCGGTCACCGTCTCGAATTTCGGCGTGAACATGTCCAGCGCCGGATCGGGCGGCAGCTCTTTGCCGGCGTTCTTCTTCTTCAGGATGTCCGGCGCGAAGGTCAGGTCGGAATAGCCGAGATGCTCGAAAGGCTGGCAATTGGCGCTCGCCTCCAGCTCCTTCTTGTGACAGATGGTGCAGGCCTTGTGCAGGTGCTTGTTCCCGCCGCAATGGTCGAAGTGATAGTGCGAATTGATGACGTAGTTGATGTCGTCGGTCTTCAGGCCGAGCGCGGCCAGCTGCCCCGGAATGGTCTGCGCCTTGTCCTGGATCGGCTTCTCGAACGGCAGCACGCGCATGACATGGTCGAAATCGTAGCCGGTGTCGAACATGTAGTAGCCGTCCTTGTGCTCGATCAGCACGGCATAGCAGGGAAAGCGCACCTCGCCGCCCGGGCCGCGGTTCCAGAACACATGGAAGCCGTCGATCACCAGCGTGCCGCCGTCCAGCAGATAGACTTTCGTGTCAGACATGAGCCCCTCCCATTAGAACGCCATCCGAACTCTACCGGTCGCCGCGCACATAGGGCAGCCCCAAGGCCGGGGGCAGGACCGAATGCCGCGCGAAGATCACCAGGACCAGCATGACCATGGCGAAGGGCAGCATCTGCACCACATCGGTCGGGATGTTGATGCCGGCCACCTGCAGGGCCGTGGTCATGGCAAGCGAAATGCCGAACAGCGCCGCACCCATCAGCACCCAGATCGGATTCCCCCGCGCCAGCATGGCGAGCACGATGCCGATGAAACCGGCGCCGCCGGTCATGAAAGGCACGAACAGGCCGGCACCCACATTCGCCATATAGGCGCCGCCGAGCCCCGCGAGGAACCCCGTCGCCAGCACCGCGCCGGCGCGGGTCGCCGTCACGCTGACACCTGCCGCATCGAGCGCCGCCGGCTTGGCGCCGGCCGATTCGAGATTGAGCCCGATATAGGTGGCGCGGAACAGCCAGCCAAGGCCGATCACCAGCAGCACGGCGAGATAGACGATGGGTGAATGGCTGAACAGCGCCTTGCCGAGGATAGGGATCTGGTCCAGCCCCGGCAGCGCCCAGACCGGCGCCTGGTCGAGGCGCGGATAAGTGCGGCTAAACTGCACGAAATGCAGCAGCGCGGTCAGCCCCTCGAAGCCGAGGGTGACGCCGATGCCGATCACGATCTGGTTGAGGCCGAAGCGGATGCAGAGCAGCACCACGATCGCCGCCACCGCCATCCCGCCAATTCCGCCGAACAGGAAGCCGAGCCAGAAGGAGCCGGAATAATAGGCGGCGACGAAGCCGGTATAGGCGCCGAACAGCATCATGCCTTCGATGCCGATGTTGAGCACGCCGGCCTTTTCCGAGATCTGCTCGCCCAGGCCAGCCAGCAGCAGCGGCACGCCGGCGGTGACGGCGCCGAAGATGAGGGCGGTGAGGAAGGCCTCGGTCAGCAGCGCCTGCATGTCACGCTCCCGTCCGCTTGCGGCGCTGGTGATCGAGATACTCGACCACCGCCAGGAAGATCAGCAGCAGGGCCACCAGCACCAGCACGTAATGCTGCGGCACGCCGACCCGCCGCGCCGCGCTCTCGCCGCCGATCATCAGCGCCGAGAAGAAGAAGACGAAGCCGATCACCGCATAGCCATTGAAGCGCGCCAGGAAGACGAGCGGAACGACCAGCAGCCCGAAGGCCGGATTCCAGTCGGCGCGGACCGTGCCCCAGACGCCGAGGATCTCCACCGCGCCGCCGAGGCCGATCAGCCCCGCGCTGATGGCGAAGGTGGCGATGGTGAGGCGCGCGACGTTGAGGCCGGCATGGATGGCGGCCGCCGGATTGGCACCCACCACCTGCAGCTTCAGGCCGAAGGCGGTGCGCGTCATCATCAGATGCACCAGCACGACCACGGCCAGCGCGATCAGCACGCCGCCATGGATCGTGCTGTCGAAGAGCCGCGGCAGGCGGTCCTCCACCGGCAGGGTCACGGTCTGCGGCACCGTCGTGGTGGGATCGCGGAAGAACAGCTTCACCAGCACGTTGGCGAAGCTCACGCCGAGGAAGCTCATCATCAGCGAGGTGATGATCTCGTTGACGCCGTAGCGCGCCTTGAGGATCGCCGGGATCACCGACCACAGTGCGGCGACGGCGATGGCGACGATCATGCACAGGATGAGCGTCAGCCCCTTGGGAAGGAAGGCGATCAGCACCGGCGCCAGCGCCGAGGTGACGACGGCGGCGAGCAGGAACTGCCCGTCGCCGCCGAGGTTCCAGATGCCGGCGCGGAAGGCGACGATCAGCCCCGCCGCGATCAGCAGCAGCGGCGACATGCGGGTGAAGGTCTCCTGCAATCCCCCCCAGGTGAAGAGCCCGCGCCGCGCGACATAGCCGTAATAGGCCAACGGATCCTTGCCCAGGATCAGCAGGATGACGCCGCCGGCGATCAGCGCGAGGATGACCGGGACGAGAACGCGCAGGATGGCAGCCAATGCCTCGCGCGCCGCGTCGTTGGTGGGGGCAGCAGATGTCTGCGCCTCGACGGTCACAACACTCCTCCTTCCCCCCTTGCGGGGGAAGGCAGCGGAGACTTGGCGGACGCAGTGAGCCTAGTCGCAGCCGGATGGGGGGTTGCGCGCCTGCGGCGCGCCATCGCCGGAGGCGATAGGAGGCGAAGCCCCCCCGCGGATGGACCCCGCGCTGCAACACCCCCCTTCCCCACCTTCCCCCACAAGGGGAGAAGGGGCTCACCGAGTGGATTGCAGCTATCGAGCATCACGCCGCCCTCGCGCCGGTCATCAGCAGGCCGATTTGGCGCTCCACGTCCGGACCGTTCTCGACGATGCCGGCCAGGCTGCCCTGGTACATCACCGCCACGCGGTCGGAGAGCTCCAGCAATTCGTCGAGGTCGGTGGAGATCACTACCGTCGCCAGCCCGGTATCGGCGCCGGCCAGGATGCGCTCATGCGCCAGACGCGTGTTCTGCAGATCGAGGCCGTAGGTCGGCTTGTTGAAGATGACGACGCTGGCCTCCGCGTTCAGCTCACGCGCCAGGATCGCCTTCTGGATATTGCCGCCGGAGAGCTTGCCGATCGGCGTCTTCTCCGAGGGCGTGCGGATGTCGCTGCGCTTGATATGCGCCCGCGCGCTGTCATGGATGGCCTCCCAATCGGTGATGCCGCGGCGCCAATAGGGCGCGGCGCCGATCTCCTTCAGCACCAGGTTGGTGGCGACGGAAAAGATGCCGATTGTGCCCTCGCCCAGCCGTTCGTCGGTGACGTAACGCACGCCGTGACGGCGGCGCGCCGGCACGTCATCCTGCGTGATGTCGGTGCCGTTCAGCAAGATCCGGCCGCCGCTGACCGGCCTCTGCCCCGCAAGGACCTCGGCCAGGTGCTTCTGCCCGTTGCCGTCGATGCCGGCGATGCCGAGCACTTCGCCGGGCCAGACGTCGAAGCTGGCGCCGCGCACCGGGCAGGCGCCGCGCGTCGCCTCGGTCTGCAGGCCGCTGACGCTCAGCCGCGGCGCGCCGTTGCGGTCGACCTTGCGCTGGCGATGGGCGCGCTGGCCGCGGCCGACCAGAACCTCCGCATCGCGCGCATGGGCATCCGTGCTGCCGAACATCATGCGGATGACCTCGTCCGTCACCTCCGCCTCGCTCATCGCCTTCAGTTGCGCCGGCGGAATGTCGCCGACCATGCGGCCGAGACGGAGGATGGAGATACGGTCACCGAATTCATAGGCCTCGATCAGCTTGTGGGTGATGAGGATGAGCGCGACACCCTTGGCGCGCAGCCGCTTCATCACCTCGCCCAGGTCCTTGACCCCCTGCGGCGTGAGCATCGAGGTCGGCTCGTCGAGGATCAGCACCTTCTCGCCGCGCCACAGCGCGCGCATGATCTCGACCTGCTGCTGCTCGCCGAGCGAGAGGCGGCCGACCAACGCATCCGGGTCGATCTTGACACCCAGCAGCGCCGACAATTCCTTGAAGCGCGTCAGGGCCGGCGCGCGGGTCAGGCGCTGCCACCAGGGCCCGCCCAACATCAAATTCTCGATCACTGTAAGGCTCGGCACCAGCAGCACATGCTGGAACACGGTGCCGATGCCGAGGTCGAGGCTGGCGCGCGGCGACGAAATCACCACCTTCTTGCCGTCGATCAGGATGTCGCCCTCGTCGGGCTGCTGCATGCCGGCCAGGATGCCGATCAGGGTCGACTTGCCGGCGCCGTTCTCGCCGAGCAGGACATGGATCTCGCCCGCCCGGAATTCGAGCGAGACGCCGTCATTGGCCACGACACCGGGAAAC
>JAEUKU010000111.1 GCA_016794075.1 Rhodospirillaceae bacterium | reverse complement strand
GTGGCAGGCGTCGAAGACGCGGTGCATCTCGGCATGGATCTTGTCCATGTCGTAGAAATCGGGATTCTGCCAATCCAGCGCATGGCGGATCGGCGCTTCCAGGCTGCCTTCGCGCATCGGTCGCTTCCCTAGCTGCGAGATCGGAAACGGGAAAGGCGGGCGGCGCCGGAAGACGCCGCCCGATCTTCAATCGACAGGCGGGACTTTAGCCCAGCGTGTCGAGCGCCTTCTGGAAGCGGCCGGCGTGGGACTTCTCGGCCTTCGCCAGGGTCTCGAACCAGTCGGCGATCTCGTCGAAGCCTTCCTCGCGCGCGGTGCGGGCCATGCCCGGATACATGTCGGTGTATTCGTGGGTCTCGCCCGCGATCGCCGCCTTGAGGTTGTTGGAGGTCGAGCCGATCGGCAGGCCGGTGGCCGGGTCGCCGACGACTTCGAGAAACTCCAGATGGCCGTGGGCGTGGCCGGTCTCGCCTTCCGCGGTCGAGCGGAACACGGCGGAGACGTCGTTGTAGCCTTCGACGTCGGCCTTCTGGGCGAAATAGAGATAGCGGCGGTTGGCCTGGCTTTCGCCGGCGAACGCGGCCTTCAGGTTTTCCTGGGTCTTGGAGTTCTTCAGATTGGCCATGACATTCTCCCTGATGCAGATGCCGATACTGGGGAGCCCCGTTCGCCGCGGCGACCGGACACTGGCAAGGCCGGAGCGCGACTTTGGGAAACGGGACTCGAGGCGGCGGAGCGGCCGCCGTCGCAAAAACTATGGGCCGCGAAACGCGGCCCGTCAAGAACTTTAGAATAATTACAAACTTTCTTCTGATCGTCTGATAACGCGCGGCTATTTGTCGCTATCGGCTGTGGAGGTCAGGCTATTTCCCGCGCGTGACGCGGACCACGACGTCGACGCGGCTGACCTTCAGCCCGGCCGGCGGCTCGGGCAACTGGGCGAGGGCGATATGCTCGCCCGGGATGTCCATCAGCGCGCCGTCTTCCTCGAGGAAGAAATGATGGTGGTTGGTGACGTTGGTGTCGAAATAGGAGCGGCCCGGCTCGATCACCACCTCGCGCAGCAGGCCCGCTTCGGTGAACTGGTGCAGCGTGTTGTAGATGGTGGCGAGCGAGACTTCGACCCGCGCCGCATTGGCCTCCGAATGCAGCTGCTCCGCCGTCACATGGCGGTCGCCCGGCTCGAACAGCAGGCGCGCGAGGCAGAGGCGCTGGCGGGTCGGGCGCAGCCCGGCCTGGCGCAGGCGCTGCACAATCGGCGCAAAGGGCCGCGCCTGCAGCGCGGCACCGGCCTGGGCGTTGGCATGGCTGGTCTTGCTCATGGTTCCGATTTTAGCAAACGGGCCCGGGATTTGAAGGTCCAAATTAGAGTTATTCAAAGTCCAATGTAACGATCCCGCGACCGGCCAAAGACCATAAGTTATTTATGGTTTTATGCCCGCGGCCAGCCAGCAGAGCGACCACGTCGCGCCGGACTCCCGTGCCGCCGCGGCATTGGCGGTGGCGAGGCTGGTGATGCAGGCGGCCAGCATTTTCTTGGCCGGCGTCGCTTGGCTCGGCCGCGGCGCGACGTGGTCGCTGCGGCCGCCGAGATGCCGCGCCAGGGCCAGCAGCTCGGGATCCTCCGGCGCGAAATCCGCCGTCGCCTGGGCCGCGCGCTCCGCTTCGTCTCCCGGCGCCAGGCCCAGCGCCAGCATCGCCTGGGCTCGGGCGTCGCCCGGCTGCAGCGCGACGGCGCGGCGCGCAAGCTCCGCCGCCTGGTCGATCGCGCCGGCGGCCAGCGCCGTCTGCGCCGCCAGGACCAGGTTCGCGGTGTCCTTCTCCGCCAGCGCCAGCGCTTGCTGCGCGCTCGTATCGGCGGCGGCGGTGTCGCCGGCGGCCAATTGCGCCAGGGCCAGATCGCGCAGGATCGCCGCGCGCGGACCGCGCGCGTTCTCCGCCGCGTGCTCCACGGCGTGCTGCAAATCGGCAATCGCCCCGGCGAAATCGGCGAGCGCGAACTTGGCCTCGGCCCGCAGGCGCCACCATTCGGCGTTGCCGGTCGCATCCTCGAGCGCGCGGTCCATCTCGGCCACCGCCTCCTGCGGGCGGTCCAGACGCAGCAGCGCCTTGGCCCGCCGCATCCGCGCCTTGTCGAGATCGGGGCGCAGCTTCAGCGCCTGGTCATAGGCGGCGATGGCGCCGGCCTGGTCGCCGGAAGCGGCCAGCACGTCGCCCTGGCCGACGAAAATCCAGGCATCGTCGGGGTTGCGGTCCAGCGCGCGCTGGTAATCCGCCAGCGCCTCGGCCCGGCGGCCGAGATCGCTGAGCGCCACCGCGCGGTCGAAATAGGGCAGGTGCCAATCCGGCTTCAGGCGGATCGCCTCGTCGTAATCGGCCAGCGCCTCCGCCGGCTTGCCGCCGCGCACCTTGGCGACGCCGCGGTTGAGAAAGAGATAGGGATCGGAGGGCGTCAGCACGATTGCCGAATCGTAATCCTGGATCGCCTTGCCGTAATCGCCGAGCTCGTCCAGCGCCATGGCGCGCTGCGACAGCAGGCCGACGCGCACCTTGGCCGAGAGGCTCGGCGCGTCGAGCGCGCGGGCGCAGGCCTCGATCCGGAGCGGCGGCTCCAGCTTCAGGTCGCGGCAGAGGAACGCGTCGGTGCTCCAGCCTTCCGGCTGGGAGTCCTGCGCCGCGGCGTCCCGGCCGAGGACCGGCGCCAGGACCAGGGGCATCAGCAGCAACAGACGGCGGAGACGGGCGAGGCGCATGATCTGATCTCGGCGAAGGATTGCGGCAATCATAGGGCGATCCAGATATACCTGGAAACCGGCGCTCGCAGCCAGGAATCGCCCGCCCGGATGGGGAGACCCCCGGGCGCGGAGACCGATGGCCGCGGCGCAACATCCGGCCGGAGAGACACAGATGAAACCGCGGGCCGCGCGCCGCGCATCCACCGCGCCAGAGACCTGCGCCGGCCTGCTGGCGGAGATCGCCGCCTGCCGGGCCTGCGCCCGCCATCTGCCGCACGACCCGCGGCCAGTGGTGCAGCTGGCGCCCGAAGCGCGGCTGCTGATCATCGGCCAGGCGCCGGGGTCCCGGGTCCATGCCAGCGGCATCGCCTGGGACGACCGCAGCGGCGACCGCCTGCGCGATTGGACCGGGCTCGATCGCGCCACCTTCTATGACCCCGCCCGGGTCGCCATGGTGCCGATGGGCTTCTGCTATCCCGGCAAGGGGCCGAGCGCCGATTTGCCGCCGCGGCCGGAATGCGCGCCGCTCTGGCACGCCCGCGCGCTGGCAGCGCTGCCGCGCGTGCGGCTGACCCTGCTGGTCGGCTCGCATGCGCAGCGGCGCTATCTCGGCGCGAAGGCTGGCACGCTGACCGACGCGGTGCGCAACTACCGCGACGTCCTGCCGGACTTCCTGCCGCTGCCGCATCCGAGCTGGCGCAGCACCTTCTGGATGCGCCAGCACCCGTGGTTCGAGGCTGACGTGCTGCCCGACTTGCGCCGGCGCGTGCAGGCGGCTCTATCCTGAGCGCAGGGTTGCGGCGCCCCGCGCGTTGCAGCCCCGCCCCATTTTCGTCGAGGTCTCCATGCTCTTCCGCAAGGTCCGCTCCCGCGTCGCCTTCGGCTTCCTCGCCGCCTGCTGCGCGCTCCCCCTTGCCACGCCGGCCCCGGCGCAGCAGGCGGTAAAGGTCGCCGGCGTGGAGGCGCGGGTGCTGCGCGATTTCGCCTATGGCGCCGACGACGATCAGCGGATGGATGTGTATCTGCCCGCCGCAGCGACGAAGGATGCGCCGGCGATCCTGATGGTGCATGGCGGCGGCTGGAAGCGCGGCGACAAGGCGATGGACCGCGTGGTCGACAACAAGGTGGCGCGCTGGCTGCCCAAAGGCATCGCCTTCATCTCCGTCAACTACCCGATGGTGCCGGAGGCCGACCCGGTGGTCCAGGCCGACAACGTCGCCCGCGCGCTCGCCAAGGCGCAGGCCGAGGCCGCCGGCTGGGGCCTCGATCCCGCGCGCTTCGTGCTGATGGGCCACAGCGCCGGCGCGCATCTGGTGACTCTGCTCAACGCCGATCCGGTGCGCGCGACGCGGCAGGGCGCGAAGCCCTGGATCGGAGTTGTCTCGCTCGACAGCGGCGCGCTCGACGTGCCGGAAATCATGACCCGCCGCCACAACGAGCTCTACGATGACGCCTTCGGCGCCGACCCCGCGTTCTGGAAGGCCGTCTCGCCGCAGCACCAGTTGAAAGCCGGCGGCGCTCCGTGGCTCGGTGTGTGCTCCGACATGATCCGCGATTCCTGCCCGGAGAACCGCGCCTACGCCGATCGCGCGCAGAGCCTCGGCCTGCGCGCCGAGGTGCTGCCTGAAAAACTGCGCCACGGCGAGATCAACTACACACTGGGCGAGCCCGGCGCCTATACCGACGCGGTGGAAGCGTTCCTCGCCTCGCTCGATCCGCAGGTGAAGGCGTTGCTGGGGAAGTAGAAAGAGCCCATCGCCTTCGTCCCCTCCCGCGGAACGCGGGGGAGGGAGTCAGCTCTCCGCCTTGCGGTACCACAGCACCGTGACGCCGTCGGGATAGCTCTGGCAGCCGGTCAGAATCAGCTTTTCGAGCTCGCCATGGGGGGCGAGCAGCGGGATGCCGCCGCCGAGGATCGCCGGCACGAGGCCGATGCCGTAGGAATGGATCAGCCCGCGCTCGCGGAACGAGGAGGCGAGCTTGCCGCCGCCGACGATCCAGGCGCGCTTCACCCGGTTCAGCGCCAGGGTGTCGACGATCGTCTCCGGCCGTTCGGCGGTGAAGGTGACGCGCGCCTCGCCGGGCGAGGCCTCTTCCGGCAGGTCGAGCGGGCGCCGGGTGAAGACCCAGGTCGGCTTGCCTTTGTAAGGCCATTCGGCCTGGCGCTGGATCTGCTCGTAGGTGCGGCTGCCCATGAGCAGCGCGTCAACCGAGGCGTAGAAATCCCCGTAGCCGTAATCAAGCCCTTCCGGTTGGATCGGCGGCAGCCAATCGATGCCGCCGTCCCGGGTGGCGATATAGCCGTCCAGGCTCGCGGCCGCGTAATAGACGATCTCCACCATCCGCCCGCACTCCCGTCGAACTGCCAGGAGCATAAGCCCGGGACGCTGCTGCCTCAACAGCGGAGGCGCGGCCGAACGGCGTTGCGGCCGGCGCGGGATGACTGCGGCCGGCGCTTGCGCTATAGGGCGCTATGACCATTTTCGACGAGGTCCGCGCCGCCTGTCGCGCGGTGTCTGAAGGTGCCGAGCTGGTGCGCATAGACGCGGCGCGCCTCGCGGTATTTGCCCGCGATTTCCCGCTGGAGGAGATCGGCCAGGCCGGTCTCGACCCGGCGACGCACTACCTCGGTCGCGGCAAGGACACGCTGGCTTTCATCCTCGTCCTCGACTCGATCAATTTCGGCTCCGGCTATTTTCCCCACCTGAAGAAGCGGCCCAATATGAGCGGCTATTTCAGCATCGCCGCGGGCCTGAACGACTGGTTCAGCGCCGCCGGCGCCCCCGACGCACGGCGCTTGGTCGCGCTGAACGCGGCCGATTGCGCCCGCATTTTCGGCCAGGACGCGGGCAATACCGAGGGGATGGCGCTGATGGCGCTGTTCGCCCGGGCGCTCAACGACCTCGGCGCCCTGCTACTGGCGCGCTTCGGCGGCGACTACGCCGAGCTGGTTGAAAGCGCTGGCCACAGCGCGGCGCGGCTTGTCGCCATTCTGCGCCTGATGTCCTCTTTCGATGACGTCGCCATCTGGCACGACTGCGCGGTGCCGCTGCTGAAGCGCGCGCAGATCACCGCCGCCGATCTGGCGCTCGCCTTCGACCGTCAGGGCTGGGGCCGCTTCGACGACCTTGCGGATCTCACCATCTTCGCCGACAACCTGGTACCGCATGTGCTGCGCGTCGACGGCGTGCTGCGCTATGCGCCGGTGCTCGCCGCCAAGATCGATTCCGGCACGCCGCTGCAGGCCGGCAGCGCCGAGGAGGTCGAGATCCGCGCCGTCGCCCTTCACGCCGTCGAGCGCTTGAAGGCGTTGCTGCAGGAAGCTGGCCGCCGCCAGGTCACCGCCGTCGACCTGGACTACCTGCTGTGGAACCGAGGCCAGTCGGCGCGCTACAAGTCGACGCTCCGGCACCGAGCGAAGAGCGTCTTCTACTAGCCTCTGCCGCCGGCGTGTGGATTCTGATCGCCGACGTCTTCGAGGCCCTGACCGCCGCCGACCGCCCCTACAAGCGCGCCAAGACCTTGAGCGAGAGCTTCAAGATCCTCGCCGCCATGAAGCGCGAGCACCACCTAGACCCTGACCTCCTCGACCTCTTCGTCAC
>JAEUKU010000110.1 GCA_016794075.1 Rhodospirillaceae bacterium | reverse complement strand
CTGGTTCCGCCTGCTGACCACCGTGCAAGGGGTGGGCGCGAAGGTCGCCCTTGCCATTCTGGGCGTGCTGTCGCCCGACGATCTCTCGCTCGCCATCGCGGCGCAGGACAAGGCGGCGATCACCCGCGCGCCCGGCGTCGGGCCCAAGCTTGGCGCCCGCATCGTCGCCGAGCTCAAGGACAAGGCCGGCAGCGTCGCCAACGATCTGTCCGTCGGCGCGGTGCGCAATACGGCGCTGAACGGGGCGAAGCTGGGCGCGGTTCCGGCCGAGGATGCCGTCTCCGCCCTGGTCAATCTCGGCTATCGCCGGGCCGAGGCCTATGCCGCCGTTGCCAAAGGCGCGCGTGACCTCGGCGACAAGGCGACCCTCGATGGCCTGATCCGCTTCGGCCTGAAGGAGCTGAGCCAGTGACCGCCCCTGCGGAACCCAAGGGGGCGTTCAACCCGGCGGATCGCGTCACCGATGCGGCGCGCCAGCCGGAAGACAACAGCGAGACTTCGCTGCGCCCGCTCATCCTCGGCGATTTCGTCGGCCAGCAGAAGCTGCGCGAGAACCTCGCAATCTTCATCGAGGCCGCGCGCGGCCGCGACGAGGCGATGGACCAGGTGCTGTTCTACGGCCCGCCCGGCCTCGGCAAGACCACGCTGGCGCAGATCGTCGCGCGCGAGCTCGGCGTCGGCTTCCGCGCGACGTCGGGGCCGGTGATCACCCGGGCCGGTGATCTTGCAGCCCTCCTTACGAATCTCCAGCCCCGCGACGTGCTGTTCATCGACGAGATCCACCGCCTGAGCCCGGCGGTTGAGGAAGTGCTCTATCCGGCGATGGAGGATTTCCAGCTCGACCTCATCATCGGCGAGGGCCCGGCGGCGCGCTCGGTCAGGATCGATCTGCCGCGCTTCACCCTGGTCGGCGCCACCACGCGGCTCGGCCTGATCACCACGCCGCTGCGCGAGCGCTTCGGGATTCCGCTGCGGCTCAACTTCTATGAGCCGAAGGAGCTGGAGCTGATCGTGCGGCGCGGCGCGCGGGTCATCGGCCTCAACCTCAGTGACAGCGGGGCCATGGAGATCGCGCGCCGGTCGCGCGGCACGCCGCGCGTCGCCGGGCGCCTGCTGCGCCGGGTGCGCGACTTTGCGTCGGTGGCGAAGATGGCCGAGGTCGACCAGCGCGCGGCGGACGAGGCGCTGCGCCGGCTCGATGTCGACGACCTGGGGCTGGACCAGATGGACCGCCGCTATCTGAAGCTGATCGCCGATCATTACGGCGGCGGCCCGGTCGGCGTCGAGACCCTGGCCGCAGCACTTTCCGAGCAGCGCGACACCATCGAGGATGCGATCGAGCCTTACCTCATCCAGCAGGGCCTGCTGCAGCGCTCGCCCCGCGGCCGCATGCTGACGCTGACCGGCTACAAGCATCTCGGGCTGACGCCGCCGCGCAACCAGGCGCAGCTCGACCTGCTGGCCGCCCAAGCGGAAATGATGTCGGAAGCCGGCGATGAATGACCTGACGCGCGCGACCCGGCCGGCGACTCACCGGCAGACGATCCGGGTCTATTTCGAGGACACCGACGCGGCCGGCATCGTCTACTACGCCAACTACCTGAAATTCGCCGAGCGGGCGCGCACCGACTGGCTGCGCGCCTTAGGAATGCCACATTCGCAGATGATCAAGCGCGACGGGCTGACCCTGGTGGTGCGGCGCTGCGAGGCGGATTACCGCAAGCCGGCGCATCTCGACGACGAGCTGGTCGTCGAGACCGAGCTGACCAAGCTCGGCGGCGCCTCCATCGATCTGCTGCAGCGCGTGTTCCGCGACGGCGACCTGCTGGTGGAGATGAAGGTGGTCATCGTTTGCGTGGGCCGCGACGGAAAGGCGGCGCGCCTGCCAGACTATTTGCGCGCGGCTTTACCGCGTATTAACCACGTTGGCGCATGAACAAGCGTTTCCTAGGACAGGTGTAGAGAAGATGGAGCAACAAGCACCGCAGGCCGTCCCGGTCGCCCCCGTCGAAGCGGGGCAGGGGCTGGAGCAGATGGCCGGCGCAGTTCAAACGACCGCGGACGGCATGGGCATGGCCGCGCACGACCTTTCGGTCTGGGGCCTGTTCCTGCAGGCCGACTGGATCGTCAAGGCGGTGATGATCATGCTGCTGCTGGCCTCGATCTGGAGCTGGGCCATCATCATCCAGAAGCTGATCCGCCTGCGCAGTCTGCGCGCCCAGGCCAAGCAGTTCGAGGACACCTTCTGGTCCGGCGGCTCGCTGGAGGAGCTGTTCGACCGCATCCAGAACCGCCCGGGCGACCCGATGGCCTCGATCTTCGTCGCCGCCATGCGCGAGTGGCGCCGCTCCGCCGCCAAGGGCCTGCTCACCACCGAGGCCTTGCGCGAATCCCTGCGCGACCGCATCGAGCGGGTGATGAACATCGCGCTGGGGCGCGAGATGGACCAGCTCGAGCGCTACATGACCTTCCTGGCTTCGGTCGGCTCGGCGGCGCCCTTCGTCGGCCTGTTCGGCACGGTCTGGGGCATCATGAATTCCTTCGCGGCAATCGCGGGCTCGAAGAACACGTCGTTGGCCGTCGTCGCCCCCGGCATCGCCGAAGCCTTGTTCGCCACCGCGCTCGGCCTCGTCGCCGCCATTCCGGCGGTGCTGGCCTTCAACAAGCTCAACAACGACATCACCCGCTACGGCAACCGCCTGGAGGCCTTCGCCGGC
>JAEUKU010000008.1 GCA_016794075.1 Rhodospirillaceae bacterium | reverse complement strand
GGCGACGGCATTGGCGTTGCGGCAATGCTCGCGCATCCGCAGCGGCAACGTCTCCAGCCCCTGGATGAACAGGAAGGCGTTGAACGGGCTCATCGCCGCGCCCAGATCGCGCAGCAGCGTGACGCGTGCCTTGATGATGTAGGCGATCGGGCCGAGCGGCTTCACCGCCTGGGTCCACACCGCGCCGTGATAGGAGGGGTCGGGCTGGTTCAGGCCGGGGAAGCGGTCGGCATGCTTCTCCCAGTCGAAATTGCCGCCGTCGATGAGCGCGCCGCCGATCGAGGTGCCGTGGCCGCCGATATACTTCGTCGTCGAGTAGACGATGATCGCCGCGCCATGCTCGAAGGGCCGGCACAGCACCGGCGCCGACGTATTGTCCATGATCAGCGGCACGCCGAGCTTGCGGCCAATCTCCGCCACTTCCTTGATCGGGAACACGCGCAGCTTCGGGTTGGGCAGGGTCTCGGCGTAATAGGCGCGGGTCTTCGCATCCGTCGCCTTGGCGAAGGCCTCGGGGTCCTGCGGGTCGACAAAGCGGACCTCGATGCCCTGGTCCTTCAGCGTGTTGGCGAACAGGTTCCAGGTGCCGCCATAGAGGTCGGTCGAGCTGACGACGTTGTCGCCGGCCTTGGCGATGTTCTGGATCGAGAAGGCCGAGGCCGCCTGGCCCGAGCTGAGCGCCAGCGCCGCGACGCCGCCTTCGAGCGCCGCCAGGCGCTGCTCCAGCACGTCGGTCGTGGGGTTCATAATGCGCGTATAGATGTTGCCGAAGCGCTTCAGCGCGAAAAGGTCGGCGGCGTGCGCGCTGTCGTCGAACTGGTAGGACGTCGTCTGGTAGATCGGCACGGCGACGGCATTGGTCGCGCTGTCCCGGCGATGGCCGGCATGGAGCACGATGGTCTCGGGATGCTTGCTGGAAACGGACATGGGTGTTCCCTCCTGTCTGGTGTCGGTCACGCCGCTTCCGGCGCGGTTTCCTTGTGGGTCAGGACCAGCTCGATCCTGACCGGCGTGGGGTTCCGGACCAGGTCCAGAACCGGCGAATGGCGTTCGACCGTAACGCGCAGGCGCTCGATCTCATAGATGTCGGCCGGCGAGGAAATCTCGACGGTGGCTGCGAGCTGGCCGAAGCCGGCCCTGACCCGGTCGGCGGCCGCATAGAGGCCGCGCAGATCCATTGCCGCCTGCAGACGAACCTGAACCGAATCCAGCGGAATGCCAAGGGCCTCGGCGAACAGGCGGTAGGTCTGCTCGTGGCACTGGGCCAGGGCCTGCAGCACCTTCAGGGCGGGCAGCAAATCGGGATTGTCGGTCGCCGGGACGTGACTCGCGGTCGCGGTCAGGACCGTCCTGCCGCATTCCGGCCGGGTGTCCAGCCGGCGCTGCTGCGCCGTGATGCGGCATTCGTCCGAAAGTTGGTGAAGCGGGGTGGTCATGGTGTGGGCCCTCCTTGCGCCCGGTCATCCGCGAACCTGGATGGGGCAGAGGGCTTTCGCCTTCAGCGCTTTAGCATTGGTGACGCGGTGCAAGCTGCCCCTCAAATCCCGCGGGCGGAACGGCCGGGCCGGTCCGCCAAACAAAAAACCGCCGCAGCGTGAGCCGGGGCGGTTTGCGACCCGCGCTTTAGCTGCATTTGTAAGGCGCCCGCAAGCTGAGGCTCAAATCGGCGCCGGTTCGTCGCCGCGTATGTTGCAGAGCCGGGGCGCGCTGTCAAGCCGCGACGCGCGGTCCGGAAAAGGGACCGGCGCTGCTTGACGCTGACCCGCGTTATGGCCCAAAGACATCGCAATTGGCTGGTGCCGGAGGGTTTCGCGTGTTCACCGATGTGCTGTTCTCAGTCGCCGACGGAATCGGCAAGGCGACGCTCAACCGGCCGGCCCAGCTGAACGCGCTGACCCTCGACATGGTGCGGGCGCTCGACGACAAGCTCGCCGAATGGGCCAAGGACAAGTCGATCCGCGCCGTGATGATCTTCGGCGCCGGCGACAAGGCGTTCTGCGCCGGCGGCGACGTGCGCGCGCTCTACGAGGCCGGCAAGAGCGGCAACACGTCGCTGCTGCGCGACTTCTTCTGGCACGAATACCGGATGAACTACCGCATCGCCACCTATCCCAAGCAGCTCATCGCGGTGATGGACGGGCTGGTGATGGGCGGGGGCGCCGGCATCGGCCTCAACGCGCCGGTGCGCGTGGCGACCGAGCGAGCCGTCTTCTCCATGCCGGAATGCTCGATCGGGCTCTATCCCGATGTCGGCGGCGGCCATTTCCTGCAGCGCTGCCCGGGCGAAATCGGCATGTTCCTGGCGTTGACCGGCCTGCGGCTGCGCACGGCGGGGCTTTCCTATTGCGGGCTGGTCACCGACACGGTGCCGTCCGACAAGCTGGCCGATCTGACGCCGGAGACAATCTCGGTCTCCAATCAGACCACGCGCGCCGCCGACATCGCCAAGCTGCAACCAGCCATCGACGTCTGCTTCTCGCTCAACTCGATTGACGCGGTCATCACGGCGCTCAAGAACCGGAACGACCCGGGCTCGCAGGACAGCCTCAATCTGCTCAATCGCTGCTCGCCGACGAGCCTGAAGATCACCTTCGCGCATATGCGCCGGATGCGCGGCAAGAGCATCGCCGACGTGCTGAAGGAGGATTGGCGCATCAGCCAGCATTTGATGGCGGGCGGCGAATTCTTCGAAGGTGTGCGCGCTTTACTGATCGACCGCGACAACAAGCCCGACTGGCAGCCGGCGCATCTGTCGCGCGTGACCAACGAAGCGGTCGATCGCTATTTCGACAAGCTGCCGGACCAGCCGGATCTCGACCTCAATCTCAAATAGCCGGCGTTCAACCTGGGAGGCCCGCCATGTCCAAGATCGGTTTCATCGGTGTCGGCAACATGGGCGGGCCGATGGCGCGCAACCTGCTGCGCGCCGGGCACAACGTCACCGTCTGCGATCCTGTCGCGGCGAACGTCGCGACCTTGACCGCGGCCGGCGCCGGTCGCGCCGAGACGCCGGGCGACCTCGCCGCCGCCAGCGAGATCGTGGTCAGCATGCTGCCTTCGGGCAAGGAGCTGCGCGCGGTCTATCTTGGCGACGCCGGTGTGATCGCCAGGGCCAAGGACGGCGCGCTGCTGATCGATTGCTCGACCACCGATGTCGAGAGCGCCCGCGCCGTCGCGCGGGAAGCGGCCGGCCGCGGACTGAGATTCATCGACGCGCCGGTCTCCGGCGGCGTCGCCGGGGCCGAGGCGGCGAGCCTCACCTTCATGGCCGGCGGCGCGGAAGAGGCGCTCGAGGCCGCGCGGCCGATCCTGATGGCGATGGGGCGGAACATGGTCCATACCGGCGGCAGTGGCTCCGGCCAGGCGGCGAAGATCTGCAACAACATGATCCTCGGCATCACCATGATCGGCGTCTCGGAAGCCTTCGTGCTGGGCGAGCAGCTGGGCCTGGCGCCGGAAAAGCTCTTCGCCGTCGCCTCCACCTCATCGGGCCAATGCTGGTCGCTCACCTCCTATTGCCCGGTGCCGGGCCCCGTGCCCGCGGCGCCGTCGAACCGCGACTACAAGCCGGGCTTCGCCGCCAAGATGATGCTGAAGGACCTGCGCCTCGCCGCCGAGGCGGCGGCGGGTACGCGGCAGGAGGTGGAACTCGGCGACCTGGCGCGGCGGGTCTATGAGCGTTTCGTCGAGGAAGGCCATGGCGACCTCGACTTTTCCGCCATTATTCAGGACATCCGCCGGAAATAGCCCGTCCGTGAAAGAATCTCGGACTGAAATCCTTGCCCTTTTTCATCTTTTTCGTAACCGGCCATTTACCATTCTTTTACAGCAAATGCCTAGGTTTGAGGCGAGGCGTTCATTCCGGACGCTAGGGACTATGACGGTTAGCCGCGAAGGGGGCCCCCGTGAAAAAGGCCTATTTGGAGACGATTGCGCTGGTCGAGCGCCTGCACCGCGAGTGTCTTGAAGTGATCAAGGCCGATCTCGACCGGCAAGGCATCCGCGACCTTAACAACGTGCAGGCGATGATCCTGTTCAATATCGGCGACGACGTGCTGTCGGTCGGCGAACTCACCAATCGCGGCTACTACCTGGGCTCCAACGTCTCCTACAACGTGAAGAAGATGGTGGAGAACGGCTACCTGGCGCAGGAGCGTTCGCCGCATGACCGCCGCGCGGTGCATGTGAAGCTCTCGCCCAAGGCCCAGGCCGTGTGCCAGAAGATGCACGAGATGTACGACCGCCATGTCCGCTCGATGACCGAAGTGGCGAACGAGAGCGACCTCGACACCGCCAACGGCGTGCTGCGCCGGCTCGAGCGGTTCTGGGGAACGTCGATGAACTACGTGGCGCGGTAGCGCCAGCTACAGATAGTTCTCCAATCGTCATCCCGGCCTTGAGCCAGGATCCATCCATCCGTCGCAAGAACCGATGATTACCTTGCGCCGTCCGTGCGGCTGCGCGATGGACCCCGGCTCAAGGCCGGGGTGACGATCAGTGTTGTCGTGAGAGCGGTGCGACCGATCCCACCTACATAAACGCCTGCAACCCCGTCTGCGCCCGGCCGAGGATCAGCGCGTGGATGTCGTGCGTGCCTTCGTAGGTGTTCACCGCTTCCAGGTTCATCACGTGGCGAATGACGTGGTATTCGTCGGAGACGCCGTTGCCGCCATGCATGTCGCGCGCCGTGCGGGCGATGTCGAGGGACTTGCCGCAAGAATTACGCTTCAGCATCGAGATCGCCTCGGGGGCGGCGCGGTTCTCGTCCTTCAGGCGGCCGAGGCGCAGACAGGCGTGCAGGCCCAGCGTGATCTCGGTCTGCATGTCGGCGAGCTTTTTCTGGATCAGCTGGTTGGCGGCGAGCGGCTTGCCGAACTGCTTGCGGTCCATGGTGTATTGCCGCGCGGCGTGCCAGCAGAACTCGGCGGCACCGAGCGCGCCCCAGGCTATGCCGTAGCGCGCGTTGTTCAGGCAGCCGAAGGGACCCTTGAGGCCGCTCACATTGGGGAGCAGATTCTCCTCCGGCACCAAGACGTCTTCCAGCACGATCTCGCCGGTGATCGACGCGCGCAAGGAGAACTTGCCCTCGATCTTCGGCGTCGAGAAGCCCTTCATGCCGCGCTCGACGATGAAGCCGCGAATCACGTCATCCTCGGTCTTCGCCCAGACCACCGCAATGTCGGCGATCGGCGAATTGGTGATCCACATCTTGGCGCCCGTCAGCACATAGCCGCCGGAGGCCTTCTTGGCGCGGGTCTTCATGCCGCCCGGGTCGGAGCCGTGATCCGGCTCGGTCAGGCCGAAGCAGCCGACGATCTCGCCGGTCGCCAGGCGGGGCAGGAACTTCTCGCGCTGCGCCTCGGTGCCGTAGGCGTGGATCGGGTGCATGACCAGGCTCGATTGCACCGACATAGCGGAGCGGTAGCCGGAATCGACGCGCTCGACCTCGCGCGCGATCAGGCCATAGGAGACGTAATTGGTGCCGGCGCAGCCATAGCCGTCAATGGTAGAGCCGAGCAGCCCCAATTCGCCCAGCTCGTTCATGATCTCGCGGTCGAACTTCTCGTGCCGGTTGGCTTCCTTCACCCGGCTCATCAGCTTGTCCTGGGCGTAGTCG
>JAEUKU010000450.1 GCA_016794075.1 Rhodospirillaceae bacterium | reverse complement strand
GATGCGCTACTTCACCACGCCCAGCGTGCGTGACGCGCGCAAGTCGGTCGGCTGGTCGCTGCTCTTCATCTTCCTGCTCTACTTCACGGCGCCGGCCTATGCGGTGTTCGCGAAGGCGGAGGTCTACCAGAACGTGCTCGGAGCCGACATCTCGACGCCGGCTGCGATCCAGGCTCTGTTCGAGCAGGCCCGGTGGCTGGTGACCTACGGCAAGCTCGGGCTGGTGAAGATCTGCGGCGCGACGATCGACCCGGCGGCCGATCTGGCGATGGCGGCCGACGCCATCTTCCAGGTCTGCCAGGCCAAGGGCACCGCAATCCTGAACTTCCCGAACTTCGCGATCGACAACGACGTGATCGTGATCGCCACGCCTGAAATCGCGGGTCTCCCGTATGTGATTTCCGGCCTCGTGGCGGCGGGTGGTCTGGCCGCGGCCCTGTCGACGGCGGACGGCTTGCTGCTCGCCATCGCCAACGCGCTCAGCCACGACATCTACTACCGGATGATCGACCAGCACGCCTCGACCGCGCGCCGGTTGACCATCGCCCGCATCCTGCTGGTCGGCGTCGCGGTCATCGCCGCGATTGTGGCGATCTCCAGGCCGTCGGACATCCTGTCGATGGTGGCCTGGGCGTTCAGCTTGGCGGCGGCCGGCCTGTTCGTGCCTCTCACGCTCGGCGTGTGGTGGAAACGCACCACCTCCGCCGGTGCGGTCCTGGGCATGATCACCGGCTTCGGCGTCTGCCTCTACTATCTGGTCGGCACCCGCTACTTCCCGGAGAGCTTCATCTCCATGTGGCGGCCGGATGACGTGGTGGCCAAGATGGGCGAACTGCAGGCGGCCGTCGGCACCGCTGCGGATGACGCAGCCAAGACCGCGGCGCAGGGTGCGCTCACCAAGTTCCTGGGTGCCGAAGCCAAGTGGTGGGGGATCAACAACATCTCCTGCGCCTTGTTCGGCCTGCCGGTGAACCTGATCGTCACCGTCGTGGTCAGCCTTGTGACCCCAGCGCCCTCGAAGGAGATGCAAGACTTCATCGACAACGTCCGCATCCCGAAGGGCGAGACCCTGATGGCCGAAAAATAGTCGACCGACAGGGCTTACAGCCTAGGTTGACAGGGCCCGAGCAATCGGGCCCTGTCTCTTTTTGCGGGGTCGGCTGCGCGGCCGGCGAACGGGGTGCCACGGGGGATCTGGGGCGAGATGCTCGATCAGTTGCTGAGCTATTGGTATTTCCATCTGCCGAACTACCTGCTGGCGGTGCTCGGCTACACCTTGATCGCGCGTTTCCTGCTCGGCTTCTTCGTCGCCCCCGATTGGGACAATTACATCTGGCGGTTTTTCCGCCGCCTGACCGACCCCTGCCTTTTAGCCGCCGGGTACATCACGCCACGGCAACTGAGCGGGGTAGTGCTGCCGGTCATAGCTGCGTTCTGGACCTTCCTGATACGG
This sequence comes from Rhodospirillaceae bacterium, assembly GCA_016794075.1. Taxonomy (GTDB): domain Bacteria; phylum Pseudomonadota; class Alphaproteobacteria; order Dongiales; family Dongiaceae; genus Dongia_A. The sequence continues at coordinate 1,416 of JAEUKU010000450.1, read as the reverse complement.
TTCCTCTGGTTCCTCGTCCTCTCGCAGGCGGGATTGATGCCGACGCTCGGGCAAGGTTGACGATGCGATCCGCAGGGGGGGCATGAAGCGATGAACGAACAGGGGCTCTTCATGGGAGTCGTCGCGGTGGCGCTCTACAACGGGCTGTTCTCGCCGCTGACCCTCGTCGTGCTGCAATGGGCGCCGGCCTGGATGCCCAGCTTTGTGCCCTTCTCGGTGCCGGTGGCGCTCTATGGCGCCTCGCTCATCGTCGCCACCACGACCCTGGTGCTGGCCGGCGTCCCGGCGGCGCTTTACGAGCGGTGGCGCGGCCTGGCCGAGAGCTCAAGCGCGTCTTGCCTGATCTGGCTCATTGGTGCGATTCTGCTCACCCTGCCCGCCGCGGGGGCGGCGCTGGGCTGACGGGATTGGGCTGACGGGGCGCGGGGAGCGGCGCGCGTGCATGAGATCGAAGTCCTGGCGACTCTCTCGGTCCGCCGCGCCTGCGGCTTCGGCGCGCTGGCCATCGCAACGTTGATGTTCGGGCTGATCGCGACCCCGGCGGCGGCGTTCGGCTCGGGCGCCGTCTGCTGCCTGCTGATGGCGGTGATCCTCTACTGGAAGAGCGAACAGGTGATGCATGCCGACCATCGGCGAACGGAAGTGTGGATGATGCTGGCGGAAACCCATAGGCCACCACATTCGGTGGCGAAAATTGTGGTGCCTCGCACACTGCGCAAGGTGTGCCGCGATCATTGCCGCTGGGCGATCACCGCCGCAGCTGGCATGGCCCTGCCGGCGATCGGGCTTCATCTTGCCGACTGATCCGCAGCAATCCGGGGCGGTGGCGGATCACCTGGCCGATCCGCTGGAATTCGCGGCCGCCCTCAGCCGGTCCTTCGCCCAGACCCAGGACATCAATGCGACGGTGCGCGAAGCGCTCGCCCAGATCGTCCGCCTGCTGAAGGTCGAGGCCGGCGCCATATTCCTGCTCGACGACACCGAGAGCAGCCTGGTCTGCCGCGCCGCGGTCGGCCCGGTCGACGTCACCGGCCTCACGGTTCCGACCGGCCACGGCATCGTCGGCCGGGCGGTGGCGGAAGACAGCATCCAGGTGGTCGAGCACGCCTACGAGGACCGCGCCTTCTTCGCCGAGGCGGACAAGAAGACCGGCTTCGTCACCCGCTCCATCCTCTGCGCGCCGATGGGCGTCGGCCAGAGCGTCATCGGCGCCGTCGAGGTGCTGAACAAGCAGAACGGCCAGCCCTTCAACGCCGAGGACCAGAACCTGCTGCGGGTCATGGCGGCCTCGGCCGCGCTGGCGATCAACAACGCGCGCATGGCCGACCAGCTGGTGGCGCAGGAGCGACTGCAGCGCGAGGTCGAGCTGGCGGCGGAGATCCAGCGCCACCTGCTGCCGGAGGAGGATGATGCGGG
>JAEUKU010000429.1 GCA_016794075.1 Rhodospirillaceae bacterium | reverse complement strand
GGCCGGCGATCTGCCGCGCAGCCAGCCTGTGGCTTGGGCGCATGATGGCGCCAGCGGGATATGAAGGAAATTTGAATTAGCTTTCTTTTTCTGTTAGTAAAACTAAATGTCCCTGCAGCACACGAGTTTGCGTCAGCTCCGAGCCTTGGGTGCGACAATCCGCACCGGCACCGTCACGGCCGCCGCGCAGGAGCTGAACGTCACGCCGCCGGCCATCTCCCTGCAGCTGAAGCAGATCGAGGAACTCGCCGGCGTGAAGCTGCTGGAGCGGGTGGAGGGCGGCATGCGCGCCACCGATGCCGGCCGCGCCCTGGCCGACACGGCGGCCCGGATCGAGGCGCTGCTGGTCGAGGCGGGCGACACGATCGACGAGATCAAGGGCGCGCGGGCCGGTCATGTTCACGTCGGCGTCGTGTCGACGGCGAAGTATTTCGCGCCTCGCGTGCTCGCGGCCTTCAGGCAGGGGCATCCGGGGGTCGATATCCGGCTCTCCGTTGGCAACCGCGAGGAAACCATCGCCGCGCTGGAGGAATTCGCCATCGATTTCGCTGTCATGGGCCGGCCGCCCAACCGCTTCGATGTGGAGCGCGCGGTGATCGGCCCGCATCCGCATGTGATCGTGGCACCGCCCGATCACGCCCTGGTGGGCAGGCGTTATGTTTCGACGCGGACGCTGTCCGACGAGACGTTCCTGATGCGCGAGCAAGGCTCCGGCACGCGCATGCTGACCGAGCAGCTGCTGGCCGAGACGGGGGCCGCGCCCAGCATCGGCATGGAGTTCGATTCCAACGAGACCATCAAGCAGGCGGTGATGGCGGGCCTCGGCATCGCGCTTTTGTCCGCGCACACGGTCGCGGTCGAGCTGGCCGATGGGCGCCTCGCCATGCTCGACGTGGTGGGCCTGCCGATCATGCGCCAGTGGCTCGCCGTGCGCCGGGCCGAGCGCCGGGTCATGCCGGCCGCTTCCCTGCTGTGGGACTTCTTCGTCGCTCGGGGCGGCAGCTTCCTGCCTCCGGTGGCAGTGGAGCCTTAGGCCTTCGCCGCATCTGTGGGCTTTTCGGCGCTGCACTGGGAACCTGCGCCCATCCGCAAGGCGCAGTCGCTTCTGGAATGTCCTTGGCAAGCCTCCGCATGCCGGGCGATAATGCCGCACCTTGCGCACGAAAGGGATGAAGCGCGTGCCTGGCTGCGGACCTCGTAGAGTTGGCGTGCAATCTCCGCCCGCTGCGTTGGCCGGTCGGCTTCGCCTGTCGAAAGCCTCCAGGACGCCACCAACATCGGCCGGGCATTTTCCTCTGCTGCGCACCGATGTCCCGCTCGCCGCGCCGATCTGCGCCGATGATTTCGGCGCCGCCTCCTACATTTCCCCTCCGCCATAACTGATCCCGCGGCGTTTCCTGCCGGATTCCCCTCCCGAGTAGGCCGCCTGCTCAGGTCGAGTCCTCGCGTTTAGACGGCGCCGAATATTGCGGCGGCGGCAGTATTCCTGCGCCCTTAATGCTGACTAATATCCTGTTTTATTTATCAAAAACAATATTTTGCAACGCTTTTTCTATTTGACTTTAAGTATAGAACTCCTGTTCTTCTGTTGTCGTTGTGATCGATGAAGCGGGTTGCCTGCATGAAAATCGGAATGCTCACGGATAGCCTGCCGCATCTGGGCTTCGAGGAGATGCTCGGCGCGGCCGCGGAACTCGGCATCGAGTGCCTGGAATTCGCCTGCGGCAACTGGTCGAGCGCACCGCATCTCGCACTCGACCTCCTGCTGGAGAGCAGCGAGGCGCGGCGCGAGTTCGTCGCGAAGATTGCGGCGCACGGGCTCACCATCTCCGCGCTCAACTGCTCGGGCAATCCGCTGTTCCCCGGCGCCGAGGGCGCGCGCCAGCATGACGTGACGCTGAAGACGTTCCGCCTGGCACGTCTGCTCGGCATCGACCGGATCGTGATGATGTCGGGGCTGCCCGGCGGGCCGGGCGATGCCAACCCGAACTGGATCGTCACCGAATGGCCGCCGGAATGCCGCACCATCCTGAAATACCAGTGGGACGAGGTGCTGATTCCCTATTGGCGCGACCTGGTGGGCAAGGCGCGGGACAACGGCATCAAGCGCATCTGTCTCGAACTGCACGGCGCGCAGGCGGTCTACAACCCGTCGACCTTGCAGCGCCTGCGCAATGCGGTCGGCGGGATCGTCGGCGCCAACTACGACCCCAGCCATCCGATGTGGATGGGCGCCGATCCGCTTGCGGCGGTGCGCGCGCTGGGCGACGCGATCTACTACGTGCATGCGAAGGACACGCGGGTGGAGCCGATTCCGGCGGCCATCGACGGTGTTCTGGATACCCGCCCCTCGGGCGAGGTGGGCGCCAGGACCTGGAACTACGTCACGCTCGGCTTCGGTCATGGCGAGGAATGGTGGCGCCAGTTCTGCGCCGCGCTGCGCATGGCCGGCTATGACGACGTGCTCTCGATCGAACACGAGGATTCGCTGATCGACCCCCTCGAAGGCGTGCGGAAGTCCGTCGACTTGCTCCGCAACGTCACCTATCGGGGCGCGTGAGATGAGTCCAACCACAAGCAGGGAATGGGATGCGGACGGGGAGTGCCGCGCCTGAAAAAGAGGCCCGGCTGACAACCAGCCGCGCCCAACGGCCAGAAGGAGGAGGATATCATGGGAGTTTCGCGTACAAAGATGATGGCGCTCTGCGCGTTGACGCTCGGGCTCGGCACGAGCCTTGCCGCCATGCCGGTCAGCGCCGAGGAGCCGGTCCGGCTCGCGGTGGTGACCCACGGCCAGTCGTCAGACGCCTATTGGGGCGTCGTGAAAAAGGGCGTCGATGACGCCGCGGCGCTGATGGGCGCCGAAGTCAGCTACCAGGCGCCACAGACTACGGACATGGTGGCGATGGCACGGATGATCGACGCGGCGGTCAGCCAGAAGGTCGATGGTCTGGTCGTCTCGATCCCGGATGCCACGGCGTTGGAGAAATCGGTCAAGGCGGCGGCGGATGCCGGCATTCCGGTCATCGTCATCGACAGCGGCGAGGACCAGGTCGCCAAGCTCGGCCTCAAGCTCTTCGTCGGCACGACCAGCTACTACGAGCAGGGCATGCGGGCTGCGCAGCAGCTGCAGGCGGCCGGCGTCACCAAGGGCGTCTGCGCCAACCACGAGGTAGGCAACCTGGTCAACGAATCCGCCTGCGACGGCTTCCTGAAGGCGATGGGGGAGAACGGCGACCGGGTCGAGGTGAGCCTCGATCCAACCGACACCGCCGCGCGCATCAAGGCCTATCTCACGGCGCATCCCGATGTGACCGGCATCCTCGCCCTCGGCGCGCCCTCGGCGGCCAACATCGTCGCCGCTCTGCGCGATGCCGGGACGCTGGCCAATTACAAGATCGGCCATTTCGACGTCTCCGGCGACACCCTGCCGGCGCTGGGCAAGGGCGAGATCCTGTTCTCCTTCGACTCCCAGCAATACCTGATGGGCTATCTGCCGGTGGTCATGCTCACCCTCAACGCCAAATACGGGGTGCTGCCGATCAACAACATCTACACCGGCCCCAATCCGGTCACCACAGCGGATGTCGAGAAGATCACCGCGCTCAGCAAGAAGGGCATCCGCTAGGCGCGGCTGCTCCGCGAAACAGGAACGATCTGGCTTGCCGGCTCCGGCCGGCAAGCCAGCGCTGCGAGGTGCAGAGATGAGCGAAGCCATGCAAACCGAACCGCCGATGCGAAAAGGCCTCGGCAGCGACAGTGGGCGCCTGCAGCGCGCGCCGCTTCTGACACGGGCGCTGCGCCGGCCGGAACTGGGCGCCCTCTCAGGCGTGATCCTGATCTATGCCGTGTTCCTCGTCGTGGCCGGCTCCAGCGGCATGTTCACCGTCGAGGGCATCGTCAACATCCTCAGCGTCGCGGCGGAGATCGGCATTATCGCCGCGGCCGCTGCCCTCTTGATGATCGCCGGCGAGTTCGACCTCTCCATCGGCTCGATGATCGGCTTCGCCGGCATCATCATCGGCCTCGGCACCACCGTCTACGGCCTGCCGCTCTCGATCTCGATCCTGGTCGCGCTCGTCGCCTGTGGCGCCATCGGCGCGGCGAACGGATATCTCACGGTCAAGACGGGCCTGCCGTCCTTCATCGTGACGCTCGCCTCGATGCTGGTCCTGCGCGGCCTGGCGATTGCGGTCACCCGCTATACCGCCGGCTATACGCAGATCTCCAAGATCACCGAGAGCGATCCGGATAGCTCGGCCATCGCCCTGTTCGGTGGCGATGTCGGGCAGGGAATCTTCCGCTGGATGGCGGAGGCGGGCTGGATCGCAACGAAGGCGAACGGCCTGCCGATCGTGGAGGGGGTGCCGGTCTCCGTCCTGTGGTGGGTCGGGCTCACCGCCATCGCCACCTGGGTCCTGCTGCGCACCAGCTTCGGCAACTGGATCTTCGCCGTCGGCGGCGATTCGGTGGCGGCGCGCAACGTCGGCGTACCGGTCAACCGGGTCAAGATCGTTCTCTTCGTCCTGACGGCGGTCTCGGCGGTCCTGTTCGCGGCGACGCAGATCACCGAGGTCGGCTCGGCCGACACCCTGCGCGGCACCATGAAGGAGTTCGACGCCATCATCGCGGTGGTGATCGGCGGCACGCTGCTGACCGGCGGCTACGGCTCGGCTATCGGCGCGCTGCTCGGCGCGCTCATCTACGGCACGGTGCAGATCGGCATCCTCTATACCGGAATCGATTCCGACCTGTTCAAGGTCTTCCTCGGCCTGATGGTGCTGATGGCCGTGCTGTTCAACAACTATGTGCGCCGCCGCGCCACGCAGGAACGCTAGGGACGATCGCCATGAGCCCGATCATCGAACTCAAAGGCGTCCACAAGTCCTTCGGCACCGTCGTCGCGCTGCAGGATCTGAGCTTCGCGGTCCATGCCGGCGAGGTGCATTGCCTGCTTGGCGACAACGGCGCGGGGAAATCGACACTGATCAAGATCCTGGCCGGCGTACATGCGCCGAGCAAGGGCGACTACCTGATCGACGGCCAGAAGGTCCATATGACCTCGCCCCGCCAGGCGCTCGACCGTGGCATCGGCACCGTCTACCAGGACCTGGCGATGATCCCACTGCTCAGCGTCACGCGGAACTTCTTTCTGGGTCGGGAGCCGAAGAAGGGCTGGGGCCCTTTCGCCCGTTTCGACGTCGGCAACGCCGATCGCATCGTGGTCAAGGAACTGGCGGATATCGGCATCGACGTGCGCGATCCCAGCCAGGCCGTCGGCACGCTCTCGGGTGGCGAGCGGCAATGCCTGGCGATCGCCCGGGCGGTCTATTTCGGCGCCCGCGTGCTCATCCTCGATGAGCCGACCTCGGCGCTCGGCGTGCATCAGGCGGCGATGGTACTGAAATACGTCGCGCAGGCGCGCAATCGCGGCCTCGGCGTCATCTTCATCTCGCACAACATCCACCACGCCTACACCATCGCCGACCGCTTCACCCTGCTCAATCGCGGTCGCAGCAAGGGCACGTTCCTGAAAAGCGAGATCACCCGGGACGAGGTCCTGCACGTCATGGCCGGCGGCGAGGACCTCAGGCAGCTGGAAGCGGAGATCGGCCAGCTGTCGGCCCGCCGCGCCTAGCCGGGCGGCTGGCAATCCGGAACTTCAAGATCAGAGGGAAAAAGAATGGCACAAACGCAGCGCGTGAGGATCGGCGTAGTCGGTGCCGGCCTGATCGGACAGGTCGAGCACATTCCGAATCTGCGTCGTCTGGAAAGGCTCTACGAGCTGGTCGGCATCGCCGATGCCTCCCCAGCCATGCGCGGGGAACTGGAGAGCCGCGGTTTCCGCACCTTCGACGGCTACGAAAAGCTGCTCGACGCCGGCATCGATGCCGTCCTCGTCGCGGCGCCCGACCAGTATCACGCGGAGATCACACTGCAGGCGCTCGCGCGCGGCAAGCACGTGTTCTGCGAGAAGCCGCTCTGCTTCTCGGTTGCCGAGGCGGAGGAGATCGCCGCCGCCCAGGCCAAGGCGGGCAAGATGGTGCAGGTCGGCTACATGAAGCGCTTCGACCCGAGCTACGAAAAGCTCCTGACCCTGCTGCCGCGGGACGCCTCGCAGCTGCGCATGATCAGCGTCGAGGTGCAGGACCCGGATTCCTGGCCCTTCAACCAGCACCAGGGAGATTTCGTCAAGACCAGCGACATCCCCGCCGAGATGATCGCCGATGGCAAGAGGCGCCGCGACGCGCAGGTGGCGCGCGCGGTCGGCCGCACACTGACGCCAGCCGAGATGTGGGGCTATACCAATTCCTATTGTTCGAGCCTGATCCACGACATCAACGTCGTGCACGGCATCCTGGAAGCGCTTCAGGTCGAGACCGGCGAGGTCATCGGGGCGGCCTTCTTCGCCGGCGGCGACGGCGGCCATGGCAGCGTCCGCCTGCAGGGCCATGATGCGATCTGGCAGATGACGCATCTTTTCGTGCACAAGGTCGCCGAATACAAGGAGCGGGTGACGCTCTATTTCAACGATTGCGTCTACGAGCTCAGCTTCCCTTCGCCCTATCTCAACCACTTCCCCACAAGGCTGATCATCTCCCGCTCGGACGGGACCTGCTGGCAGAACACCGAATATCGCGCCAGCTATGACGAGGCCTTCATCCAGGAGTTGATCGGCTTCTGGAAGAGCGTCGTCGAGGGCGCGCCGGTGCGCAACACCATCGCTGCGGCGACGAGGGATTTGCGCCTGGTGCAGCAGCTGGCAGCCGCGGCGACGCGCTGAGGGCACCAGCCTTCCACCGCCCATGCGGACCGGCCGGCGGCGATAGGAATAATCCGCCGTCGTGTTTGCGCTGGCGCAAAGACGCCGCCTGCGGATGCCGCTCAACTCCCCGGAAATCCGCGTCCGCACCGGGCGGACGCGTGGGGGGAGGGGCATGGCGTCGCGCGGGAAATTCAACACGTCTCATGATCGCCGCTGGGGGGCAGCGCGGCGATGAGGCTTGCCTGGATCGTGTCCAGCGCCGACCCCCGCAGCGCGAGCTTCCGCTATCGTTGCCTGATGCCCGCCTGGGGCCTGCGGCAGCTCGGGTGCCGGAGCACGATCTTCAGCGGCAGCCTGCCGTCACCGGAGGCGTTCGACGCCTTGATCGTGGTCAAGCTCGCCGATGCGCGCCTGCAGGAGGTGGCAAACGCGTTCAGGTCCCGCGGCAAGCCGGTCTATTTCGATCTCTGCGATAACGTCTTCATCCCCGGCTATGCGCAGCGCCAGGACCCCGGGCTGTCGGGCGGTAGCGCCGCCGAGCTGGCGCGCCGCGCGACGGCGGTGGTGACGCCGACGGCGGCGCTGGCGCGCGTGGTCAAGGACCATGTCGCCACCGGGCGGGAACCGTCGATCATTCCGGATGCCGCCCTTACCTTCGACGCCTATCAGGCGATGTCGGCTTGGTTACCGGATCGGCTCGCGCAAGGCCGCCCGCGATGCGCCGCGGCCGGTTGGCGGGGGCTGTTCGACGGCGTCCTCGGCCGGAGCGCCCGGTCGCGGTCGGCGTCCGTGGCCGACGAGCCACGGGATCGGACAAGCGAGCCGTTCGATGCCGAGTCCGACTGGCAGGCGGAGCATTTGCCACGGGACACGGCACGCATCGTCTGGTTCGGGCGGCATGGCAGCTTCCATTCCGGTTTCGGCATGAACCTGCTCCGGCCGCTGCTCCCTGAACTGGAGCGGCTGCATCGCGACCGGCCGATCGAGCTGGTGGTGATCAGCAACAACCGCCACCGCTTCGAGACGCTGGCCGCCGGGGCGCGGTTCTTCACGCGCTACCAGAGCTGGTCGAGCGAACGGGTGTTCTTCGAATTGTCGCGCGCCGACCTGTTCGTCATGCCCAACGGCGCCGATGCCTTCGCTCGCTGCAAATCCGCCAACCGCGCGGTGCTGGCCTTGGCGCACAATGTTCCGGTCGCCGCCTCCTATCTCGAATCCCTCGAGCCCCTGCGCGACTCGCTTGTTCTCGACGACTGGCGCGGCGGTATCGAGGCCTATCTGCTCGACGACGTGCCTGCGCGGATCCACCTGGCGCGCGCGCAGGAGCTGATCGCCGGCACGTTCAGCATCGAGGCGGTGGCGCGGCAATGGCATGCGCTGCTCCGCTGCGGCGAGATCGTGACGTCCGGCGGGACAAGCCGGCCCTGCGCCGCTTGACGCGCCTCTCGATGCCCATGACGCGGCAGACACGCGCGCCAAGGGAGGAGCTTCGGTGGCGCTGACCCGGCTGCCCTATTGCTCTCCCTACCGCCTGTTCCGCGCCATGGTCGGAACCCCGCGCAGCGCGGCGGAGCGGCTGCACCGCGCCTATGCCACCTTCGCCTGGCGCAGCATGGGTGGCCGGCATTTCGGGCTGGTCGCCCTGCTCATCACGCTCTGGCCGCTGATCTTCATGGTCATGGCGACGATGTTCACGCGCAGGATCGGCCCGAAGGTGGCCGCCGCGACCGGCAAGAGCGTCGCGCGCCAGTTGTGTGAGCAGATCTGGCTGGCGCTTGCCCACTCGATCCCGCCCGACAAATACTACGTCTTCGAGCTGTTCCGCGACAAACGCCGCGCGCTCGCGGCCGATTACGTGCTGCGCTACGAGCTGAAGGGCGGGTTCCACAACCTGATGCATCTGTGGGCGCGCAGCGATCCCGCCATGGGCAATACCAAGCATCTGCTGACGGAGAAGCTCGATTTCTTCCGCCGCTGCCAGGCCGGCGGGGTTGACACGGCACGTGTCCTGTTTCAGGTCGAGCACGATCCGCAGCGCGATGCATGGCGGCTCGTACCCGAAGGCCAGGGCGATTGCGCGCTGCCGGGATGCGACCTGTTCATCAAGCCGGCGCGCGGCAAGGGTGGCCGCGGCTGCGAGAAGTGGTTCTTTGCCGGGTCGGATTACCGCGATCCGCGCGGACGGACGCTGAGCAGGCAGGCGTTGCTCTGGCACATCGAGGCGCTGGCGCGGCGGCGTGGCCGCTATTTGATCCAGGAATGCCTGGTCAATCATGCCGCCTTGCGCGATCTCAGTCCGGGCATCACGTCGCTGCGCATCACATCCTGCCGGACGGAGAACGGCAATTTCGAGGTTACCAACGCGACGCTGAAGATTGCCTTTGCGGGCGATTCTGCGGTCGACAACTTCCACCGCGGCGGCGGAGTGGCCGCGGTGGACGTGGGCACCGGGATGCTGGGCCAGGCATCCGATTCCTGGCAGGCCCATCCTTGCGTCTGGCACGATGCGCACCCGGCGACCGGCGCCAGGATCGCGGGCCGCATCCTGCCGCTCTGGCCGGAGACGCGCGACCTGGTGGTGCGGGCGCATCGGCTGTTCCCCGATCGCATCATGCTCGGCTTCGACGTCGCCGTCACCGACCGCGGACCGGTGATCATCGAGGGCAACGTGCAATCCGGCTGCGATATGATCCAGCGCACCAGCGATCTGCCGGTGGGCAGGCAGCGGCTGGGCGAGCTGCTCGCCTTCCACGCGACGCATGCGATCAACCGGCCGCTGCCGCCGAAGCAGATGATCTGGTTCGGACCGCAGGACTATTTCGGCCGGAGGTGACCTGCGTGATCTCCCGGCGGTCCTAGGATTCGTCCGTTCCCGCGCGCGCCATGCGCGCGGCCAGCATCTCCGCGATCTCGAGGTCGATCGGCTCGTCGATGTTCGCCACATAGCGGTCGATGAGCACGCCGACGCAGTCGGTCTCGACGATCTCGCGCCGGATCACCACCGCTTCGCGCATGGCGGCGTAGCACAGGCCGTTCCGCGTGTAGCAGGGTGGGGCGGATTGCCGGTTGCTGTGGCGCGCGCCGTCGGGATGCAGGAACGAGACGATGCCATCCTGCATGATCAGGAGCTTCTGCGGCAGATAGTGGCCGGGAACTCGGCTGACGGTCGTCGCCGCTCGGTGAACGCCGGAAATCATCGCATCGACGGTCCGCTCCACATCCGCCACCAGGCGCAGCGGGCTGGTGGGCTGCAGCAGGATGGAGCAGTCGAAGCTCCGGCCGAAATGCGCCTCGCTCGCCAGCCAGGCGTGGCGCCAGGCATCGACGCCGAGCGCCGCATCGCCGGCGAGCTCGGCCGGCCGCAGGAAGGGCGCGGTCAATCCGTGCCGGCGGCCCTCCGCGGCCATCTCCTCGTCGTCGGTGGAGATGATTGCGGCGTCGAGCCAGGCAAGTCCCGCCGCCAGGTCCGCCGCGTGCGCGATCAGCGACCGCCCGGCGACCGTCCGCAGGTTCTTGCGCGGGATGCCCTTGCTGCCGCCCCGCGCCGGCACCACGGCGAGAACCGATCTGCCTTGCCAGGTCATGCGCGTGCCGCCGCCATCAGCGTACCGGCCCCAGCTCGAAGACGTTGGGCAGCAACCGCCGCACGCCGACATTGTCGAACCGGCCCAGGCAGTGCCGCATCTGCTCGATGCTCGCCTGCACCTCGGCCAGCGCGATCGGCTGGAAGCGGTGCAGGTTGTAGGCGGTACTGTTCTTGTGGTCGGCGATGTCGCTGGCCAGCGTCTTGCGCCGCCGGCGCGAGCTGGCCTGGATGTAGCCGCGCAGCCCCTGCAGCAGGCTGGTGCCGCGGGTCCGCCGTCTCATCGGGCCAAGCTCCTTGATCGACGCCACCACCCGATCGCTGGACAGCGGTCCCTCCAGGGCGGCGACATGACGGTGCAGCACGTCGTCTGGATGCGCATCGTGCCGGGGCGCGCCGGCCTCGGCGCAGCGCAGCTTGCCGATCAGATCGTCAAGGTCGCGCGCCGTTTCGCTGAGCGCATTGGGAAGCGGGATGTCGTAGAGATCGGACGCGACCGGTTGGAAGTTGATCACCCGCCGGCCGAGGATGGTGCCCTCGATGGCGGTCGTGCAGCCGTTATGGACGATCGCGCGCGCACCGAGCAACCAGGGCACGATGCCGCCTTCGTGGCGCACATACACGTTGGCATGGCCGCGCGCTGCCTCCACCCAGGGCTGCGGGTTCTCCGAGGGATGCGGGCGCACCACGATCGCCGTGCCGGGGAAGGCCTCGGCCAGCATCGGCAGGGCGGCGACGAACCGGGCGAACAGGCCGCGCCGGTATTGCAGCATCTCGCGATGGTAAGCCGCGGCGTCCTTGCAGCGCAGCCGCCCGAAGACGATCTTCTCGGCGTCGGAGAGGACGTGGTTGACGCCGCCGAAATTGCTGTTGACCAGGATGTACTGGCCGAACTGGCTTTGCAGGCCGTCCAGGCCCGCCTGGTGCAGCGGCCGCAACTCGGGCCGCAGCAGGTCGATGCGCGGATTGCCGACTTCCTTGATCGGTGTGCCGTCATAGTGCTGGCAATTGCGCCAGACCTCGGCATTGTCCTGGCCCCAGGCGAACAGCAGGTCGCAGGCGCGCATGACGGGCGCGTGCACCCGCGCCGCCAGATAGTGCGCGCGGGTATGGTAGACGAGGCCCTCTTCATCCCAGGCGACAATGCGGTGGCCGAGCCTAATGAGGATGCGCGTCATCAGCGCGCTACTGGCTCTGAGGTCCTTGCCGACATAGGTGGAGCGTGGCAGGCGGTCGATGGAAAGGTGGATGTCGTGCCGGCTCCCAACTACGACCCGGTAACCGGCCTCGACCGCGCAGCAGGCGGTCAGCAGCTTGGCGTCGAATTCACGCGTGCGGTTCTCGGAAGGTATGATGAGATATGGCTCGGTCATGCCGGCGGATCCACTGTTCCGGATCAATAGGCCAGCCGCTTGACGGTCTCGAGCGGCGCGGTCGCAAGGACCTCGGCGACGCGCTCGCCGGCGCGGCCGTCGCCATAGAGCGAATCCGGCTGATGGCGGCCGATGGTGGCAGAGACGCGGATGGCATCCAGGATCTGGTTCCGGCAATAGTCGACGTCGATGACGTTGGCGCCGCGGTCGCGACCGGATTGCCGCGTGCCGATGTTGATGGCCGGCACGCCCAGATAGGCGCATTCGCGGATCGCCACGCTCGAATTGCCGACGATCGCGGTCGCGGCGTTCAGCACGCGCAGGAACTCCTCCGGCGGCAGGTTCTTGAAGAAGTGGATGTTGTCGAGCTTCTGCCGCTCGCGTCCGACGCGCAGGCCGCGCGCCAGCAGCGCCGAGCCGGCATCGACGTTCGGCCACAGCCACAGCGCCGGCAGGCCGCTCCTGACCACGGCGGCCAGCGTCTCCTCGACCTGCTTGCGGGCGTCCAGATATTCGTTGGTCACCGGGTGCTGCAGCACCACGAGATAGCCGTTGGACAGGTCCAGCCGCGGGCCGACGCCGCCATAGGCGTCGAAGATGTCATTGGCCACCATGGGCGTCGAGATCGCCTGCCTGGCGACGTCGATGGAGGGGCAGCCGGTGATGTGCACCCGCTCCGGGTATTCGCCCATGCGGATGACCCGGTCGGCCGCGCGCTGCGAGGCGACCAGGTGGATATCGGCCAGCTTGGTGATCGCGTGGCGCACCTTCTCGTCGATCGAGCCGGTCACCTCGCCGCCCTGGACGTGGACCAGGGGAATGTTCATGTAGGCCGCTGACAGCGCCGTCGCCATGGTCTCGAAGCGATCGGCAATGGAGACCACCATGTCCGGCTTCAGATCGTCGAACACGGTGGCGAGCTCGGACAGGCCGAAGCCGGTAGACTTGGCCGAGGTCACCAGGTTCTCGCCCTCGACGATCATGTAGACGCGGCGGTCGATGTGGAAGCCTTCCGACTCGATCACCTTGTCGGCGCCGCCATAGCGGTCGAGCAGCGCCGAGGCGGTCACTACCAGCTGCAGGTCCAGTTGTGGATGCGCGCGGATCGCCGACAGCGCGGTGCGGATGCGCGAATAGCTCGGACGCGCCGTGATCGCCACGCAGACCTTGCGTTTCATGTTCCTACTCCAGATCCTCGAAGGTGATCCGCGCGTCGCGCGCGATGTCGCGCCGCAACCTGCGGCCGACCAGCTCGGGCAGCCGCGCGGGCGGCAGGCCGCCGGCCGGCTTCTTCACCGTCAGATGGGCCTCGCTCAGCACCAGGCCGGCTTTCAGCGCCTCGCGCGCCACGACGCTTTTCATGAAGATGTCGCGCAGCGGGGCGATCTGCTCAGGCACCGCGCTCTTGTCAACCGGGTTGCCGCGCATCCGCGCGATGAAGCGGATTCCGTCGGCGATCAGCCGCAGCTCGGACGTGGTCACCGAGGCCGGTACATCCGGGCCGAACATCTCGCGGCTCAAGGTCACGTGCAACTCGATTGCTTCGGCGCCCCGGGTGGCCGCCGCCAGCGCGGGATAGATCGTCCCCGAATGGTCCGACAGGCCGGCGGCGCAGCGGTACCTTTCCCGGTAGTGGTCGATCATGTTGAGCCCGACCGATTCGGGCGGGCAGGGATAGATCGAACTGCATTGCAGGACGGCGAGCGGGCAGCCGGCCTCCTGCAGAACGGCGACGGCGGCATCGATCTCCGCCATCGCGCTCATGCCGGTGGAGAGCAGCGCCGGCTGGCGGGTGGCCGCGATGGCGCGCAGCAGCGGCGAGACGGCGATCTCGCCCGACGCGATCTTCCAGGCGGAGACGCCGATACCGCGCAGCAGCTCGAAGGCCTCGCCCGAGAAGGGGGAGCTGAGGAAGACAAGATTCCGGCTCTCCGCATGCGTCTTCAACCCATGCCACTGCTCGGCGGTGAATTCCATCCGCCGCCAGTAGTCGAAACGGGTCGCGTCCTGTGGCGAGAAGCGCTTGCGCCACGGCTCGGCCGGCGTGCTTTCGGCGGCCGCGATGTGGGTCTGGAACTTGACCGCATCGGCGCCGGCGGCGGCGATGGCGTCGATATAGGCGTGCGCCATCCCCAGGCTGCCGTCATGCGCCTGGGCCACCTCGCCGATGAGGACGCAGCCGGCGCCCGGCCTAGGATCTTGCAGCCAGTGGCTCATTCCTGTGCTCCCGCGCCGGTCTGGACCGGGCCGGCGACCAGGGTTGCGCCCGGCAGGCCGCGATAGAATCCATCCGACAGCGGCATGCCGCCGCTCAGGCGTCGCAGCTCGGCATTGGCCTCTTCCGCCGCCACCCGGCCCGCCAGCAGGCTGCGGAACAGGCGGGCGACCGCCACCATGTCGATGCGCTGCGGCGACAGCCGGAAATGCTCGATGCCCATGCCCAGGAGCTGGTCGAGATGCGCGGCCAGGCTGACGCAGGCGTGCGAGAGCGTCTGCACGCCGTTGACCGCCAGGAAGGGTTGGCCCTCGATCGTCTCCACGGCGAGCCCGTCCGGGTCGCGCTCGCAGACGAAGCGGCAGCCGTCCTTGTGCAGGTTCTCGATCCGCGCGTGATAGCAGCGGGCCGAGATGGCGAGCGGCGCGCGGCCGAAGACCTGCACCTCCAGCGGAATCTCGCCGGTCGCCAGGCAGCGCAGCGCCGCCGCCGGCACTTCCCATGGCAGCACGACTCGCACCGCGCCGCGCTTCGCCAGGGCCGCGAGCGTGTCCTCGTTGTAGACGTTGATATACGGCCCGACGACATGCATGCGCCCGGAAAGCAAGGACAGCGCCGCGACGTCATTGGCTTCCACCAGGAACTGGCCGTCCTCGGCCAGATCGCGGATCATCGCCGTCTCGCGCTCGGTCATCACCAGCGCCAGGGTCGACAGCAGCACGTCCTTGCCGGCGGCGCGCAGCCGTTCGACGACCGCCGGCACATGCGGAGCGAAGAAGGGCAGGCGCTTGGCGCACACCACCTCGCCGACATAGACCGCGTCCACGGGCGCCTCGTCGGCGATGCGGAAATAGAAGTCGCGCCAAGCCTCCGCCGGCCAGTTGAACAGCACCGGGCCGAGGGTGAGCCGGGCATGGCGGCGCGCCGCGGCGCTGCGATCGATGTGAATGACGGTGCTCATGGCGATCGTGCCCGCGTCCCCGTCAGCGCCAGCGGCCGTGATAGGCGCCGGTCGTCTGCCGGTTGCCCTCGGCCAGAAGATGCAGGCTGCCGGTCGGCGCGGGCGCGCCGGCATCGAGCGCGTCGACCGCGCGACGGAAGCCGCCGACGACCTCGGCGATGTAGGCCTTGCCCCGCTGCCGGCCCTCGATCTTGATGGCCGAGACCCCGGCCGCGCGCAGCCGCGGCAGGATCGAAAACGCGCTGAGGCTAGTCGGTTCCTCGAACAGATAGAGCTCCTCGCCGCGCACGCGGTAGCGGCCCTTGCACAGGGTCGGATAGCCCGCCGGCTGGCCGGCTTCGAAGGAATCGATGGCGAAGGCGCCGAGCCGCGACACCAGATTGGCGCCGATTTGCTCGTAGCGCACCGCGCAGGCGGGCGAGCAGACGCCGTTCATGTTCGGCGACTGGCCGGTCGCATAGGAGGAGAGCGAGCAGCGGCCCTCGGCCATGACGCACAGGCCGCCGAAGACGAACACCTCGGTCTCCACGGCGATGCCCCGGTTGAGCGTCGCGATCTCCTCGACGGTGAGCACGCGGGGCAGCACCACGCGGCGCACGCCGAACTCGCGGACGAAGAAGCCGATCGCCTCCGCATTCGCCGCCGAGGCCTGCACCGACAGGTGGCGGCGCAGATCCGGATGGCGCTCGGCGGCATAGGCGAGCAGGCCGATATCGGCGAGGATCACGGCGTCGGCCCTTAGGGCTGCGGCCGCATCCACCGCATCGCGCCAGATCTGCGTGCGCCCGGCCTGCGGATAGGTGTTGATGGCGATCAAGACCTTGGCGCCCGATTCATGCGCGTGGCGGATCGCGGCTGCCATCTCGGCCGCGGAGAAGTTGAGGCCGGGAAAGTTGCGCGCGTTGGTCTCGTTGGCGAA
>JAEUKU010000406.1 GCA_016794075.1 Rhodospirillaceae bacterium | reverse complement strand
ATCGCCAAGGGGCCGGACCGCAATGCCGGGCGCGAGCGCTTCTTCATCCCGGGGCGCGAGCCCTTCTCGCTCGAGCCGCAGAACCCGGTGCTCTATTTCCTGCAGCGCCTGCGCGACGAGGCTCACCGCTTTGTCATCGGTGCCCACCGCGCCAGGCGCTCGGCGCTGATCGGCAAGTCGGAGCTCGACCAGATTCCCGGCATCGGCGCCAAGCGCAAGAAGGCGCTGCTGTTGCATTTCGGCTCGGCGCGCGCGGTTGCGCGCGCGGGTCTTGCGGATCTCTGCGCGGTCGAAGGCATCAACGAAACCGTGGCGCAGAAGATCTACGGCCATTTCCACGGCGGCTGAACCCGGCACCGGACCGGCGGGTTTCGCGGATTTGAGCCGAATGCCGGGGCTCCATGCCGCAGGCGCAACGCGGGATTGCGCCGACAGCCATTGTGACAGGGGCCGGGCGACCTGCTATCTTTCCGCCCGGATCGGAGCCGCCCAAGTTTCATGCTGAATCTCGCCAACATCCTCACCATGTCGCGGATCGCCGCGATCCCGCTGATCGTGGCCTTCCTCATGCTGAACAGCCCGTTCTGGCAGTGGGTCGCGCTGGCGTTGTTCGTCCTGGCCTGCGTCACCGACTGGTTCGACGGCTATGTCGCGCGGCGCCTGCACCAGATTTCCCCGCTCGGTCGCTTCCTCGACCCGATTGCCGACAAGCTGGTGGTCGCGGCGGTGCTGCTGATCCTGGTCGCCATGCGCCATATCGACGGCTGGGCGATCCTGGCGGCGCTCATCATCCTGTGCCGCGAGATCCTGGTTTCCGGCCTGCGCGAGTTCCTGGCGGAATTGCGCGTCGGCGTGCCGGTCAGCCTGCTTGCCAAGTGGAAGACCACGGTGCAAATGATTGCGCTCGGCTTCCTGATCGTCGCCAAGGCGGATTCCGAGGTGCCGGTGAACGCCATGCTGATCGGCGAGATCCTGCTGTGGATCGCCGCCGCGCTGACCCTCGTCACCGGCTACGACTACCTGATGATCGGGCTGAAGCACATGGCGGCCGACACCCGCGGCGGCTCCTCCGGCGATTCCCGCTGATCGAAAGCACGCCAGCGTCATGAAGATCCTCGGTCTCGGTGGATGGAGTGGCGCCGGCAAGACCACGCTGATGTCCAAGCTCATCCCGGAACTCGTTCGGCGCGGTGTCACCGTCTCGACCATGAAGCACGCGCATCACGGCTTCGACGTCGACCAGCCGGGCAAGGACTCCTTTATCCACCGCGCCGCCGGCGCCACGGAAGTGCTGATCGGCTCGGAGAAGCGCTGGGCCTTGATGCATGAATTGCGCGACGCGCCCGAGCCGAGCGCCGTCGAGCTGGCGAAGCACATGACACCAGTCGATCTGCTGCTGGTCGAGGGCTTCAAGCGCGAGCCCCACGACAAGCTCGAGATCTACCGTGCCGCCAACGGCAAGCCGCTGCTCGCCAATCAGGATCCGACCTATGTCGCGATCCTGACCGATTCCCCGGTCGAGGGTGCGCGGGTGCCGGTGATCGACCTCAACGACCTGCGCGCGATAGCGGAGTTCATCGTGGTGCATTGCGGGTTGAAGACCTGCTAGCAGCCATACACAAGATGTCATCACCGGGTTGGTCCCGGTGATCCATGCGGCGTTCCCGCACGCTGAAGCGTTGCATGGATTGCCGGGACACGCCCAGCAATGACGGAGAGAGTGTGTCTTTGCCTAGCTCGTCATCACGCAAGCCTTGGCCACCGCGAGGGTGACGCGGCGCTGCTCGGCCAGGGCGGCGCGGTCGATGCGGGCGACCATCTCGGCGGCGGCGGCGAAGGAGCGCTCGATGCGGCTCGCCACGTAGCGCAGCACGTCGTCGTTCACCTCGAGGCCGCGATCGGCGAATTGCTTGGCCATCACCGCGATGAGCAGATCGTCGTCCGGCGCCTGAAGCGCCACCGCCGGGATGCTGGCGAGGCGCGAGGCGAGGTCGGGCAACGCCACCGGCCAGCGCGCCGGCGGCAGCTCGCTGACGACCAAGAGATGCCCGCCCGCCTCGCGCAGCGCGTTGTAGAGATGCAGCAAAGCCGTCTCGGGCCAGCCCTGTGGCTCGTCCAGGATGACGCGCAGCGGCGGCGCGCCGTCCGGCGGTGTTGCGAGGATCACGGCGTCGCAGCGCGCACGCCAGACATGCGCCAGGTGAGTCTTGCCCGACCCCTTGGGGCCGTGAATGGCCAGCGCATGGGACGGCCAGTCGGGCCAGCGGTCGATCCAAGCGACGGCGTCGCGGTTGCTGTCGGCGAGTACGAAATCGGCGCTGCCGAAAGCCGGCCGGAAGGCGAGGTCGAGGGGCAGCTGGCGCGGCATGGAGCGCTCAGTCGCCGCGTTCCGCCGGGATCTCCAGCGGCAGCTGCGTCGGCGCCTCCGGGTCGAGCATCGGGATGCCGGCCTCGCTGCCGAGATAGAGCCGGCTGGCGCGGTACTGGCCGATGCCGAAGCGCACCAGGACGCCGATCACCGCGGCGACCGGCACCGCCAGCAGCAGGCCGACGAAGCCGAACAGCGCGCCGCCGGCGAGCAGCGCGAAGATGATCCAGACCGGATGCAGCCCGACCCGGTCGCCGACCAGCTTGGGGGTGAGGAAATTGCCCTCCACCAACTGGCCTACGCCGAAGATCAGCGCGACGATGGCGATCGACCACGGATCGTCGAACTGGCCGATGGCGATGGCCATGGAGACACCGAACCCCGTCAGCGAGCCGACATAGGGAATGAAGGTAAGCAGGCCGGCGATCAACCCGACGATCAGGCCGAAAGGCAGCCCGACCAGGACCAGGCCCGTGGCGTAATAGAACGCCAACGTCAGGCACACCATCGACTGGCCGCGGGCGAAACCGGCCAGCGTCTGGTTGACCAGCGCCGCCTGGCTGCGGATGGTCGCGGCATGGGCGCGCGGCAGCAGTTCGTCGAGCTTCGACACCAGCCGGTCCCAGTCGCGCAGCAGATAGAACGTCACCACCGGCGTGATGAAGATCAGCGACAGCAGATTTGCGAGCGCCAGGCCCTGCCCCACCACGCTCTGCAGCGCGCCGCCGAGCCAGGAGAGCGCGGTGCCGAAGCGCTCGCGCGCCAGCTGCGACATCTCCGCCGCGTCGGGCAGGCTGAAGCTCTGCTGCAGCTGCGCGACATAGGGCGCCAGGCGGTCCTGGGTGCGCGAGATGAAATCCGGCAGCGAGCCGAGGAAGGCGACCGCCTCCTGCAGCGCCAGCGGCACGATCAGCAGCAGGAACAGGATCACCACCACGGCGAAGATCGCCGTGACGATGACGGTCGCCAGGTCGCGCGAACAGCCCATGCGCTCCAGCCGGTCGCAGGTCGGATCGAGCAGATAGGCGATCGCCATGCCGGCCACGAAGGGCAACAGGATGCTCTTCAGCAGCACCAGGAAGACCACGAAGGCGACCAGGATTACGCCCCAGATCTTTGCTTGCGTGCCCAAGGTCATGCGGGAGTCATCGCCATTCTGGGATCATCCGCTGCCGGAGCCTATTGCGGAATGGCGGGCTGATCGGGAACCGCCGGCTGCTCGCCGGGGGGCGGCGGCGCCATCGGATCGGCGGGCGGCAGCGTCGGAGCCGGCAGCGTCGGAGCCGGCAGGGCGCCCGCGCCGGCTTGCTGGCGCAGGGTGCCCTTGTCGCCCATCACCGTGTCGAGGGCCAGATCCTGCTCGGCGAGCGAACGCTGGAATTGCGGCACGTCGCCGAGGAAGGAGATTTCGAGCACGGCCAGCGTCTTGGTCAGGCTGACCAGGCGCACCGATTTCAGCGACGGCACGCCGCCGAGCTGGCGCTTGATGTCGACCCACTGCTTCAGGCTGGCGAGCGGCACGTCGAGGGTCAGGGTGGTCTGCTTGCTGGCATCGACCAGATTGGCCTCGCGCACCTGGCCCTGGACCCAGGCGATGGTGCGCTCGACGCTCTGGGTCAGCAGATCCTCCAGCGTGGCGGCGTCGCCGGTGACCGAATCGGCAAAGCGCGTGGTCGCCGCGCGGCCATAGCGGGTGGCGGCGATCGACAGCGTCTCCGTCCCGTCGCTGGCCACCGGCGCGGCCTTCGCTTCCATCACCAGCACGTCGCCGGCCCCGTAGCGCTGCGCCAGGGCGCCGAGGCGCTGCAGGTCGCCGGCCAGCGCTTGCGTGGCGGAAAGCGTCGTGCTGTCGGCGACGTCGCCGCTGGGCAGGGTCATCGGCACCAGGCTGGCGGTCGGCGCCTTCGCGCCCCAGGGCAACATCAGCAGGTTGGCGGGGCCCCACAGCGTGCTGGCGCCGGTCTCGTCGGTATAGACCGGCAGCACCAGCAGGCGCCGGGTCTGTACCTGGGCGAAGGCGACGTTGTTGGCGGCCAGGAATTGCTGCACCGGCTCGGCCAGGAAACGAAAGGTGAAGCGGCCGATATAATGGGTGGCGGAGATCTTCTCCTGCTCGATCTCGAAATCCTGCACCCAGCCCGAGATGACGTTGTCGTCGGGCAGCGTCAGTGCCTGCACGCGCTCGGCCGGAGCGATTTGCGTCAGCACCTTCTGCAATCCGAGACGCTGGCCTTGCAGAAGAGCCGTATCGCGCAGCGTGGCGATGTCGCCGGTGACGTCGACGTCGATGCCGGTGGCGGTGTAGACGGCGCCCGCCTGGGCCCAGGCCGACGCCGCCGAAAGGCCCAGAATCACCGCCGTCAGTAGCCCGCGGCAATGCCGCCAAATCCCTGGGAATGCCATTGCAACGGGCCTCGAATTCCTTATTGTCCGACCGCCTGCTTATAGCCCATTGCCAGGGAGGATGCCATAACCCGCCCGATTTCCGACGCCGCCGGACCGGCCGACAAATCCAACCCCGGCAATGGCTTGACCTATCGCGCGGCGGGCGTCGACATCGACGCCGGCGAGGCCCTGGTCGAGGCGATCAAGCCGCTCGCCAAATCCACGGCGCGCAGCGGCGCCAATGCGGGCCTCGGCGGATTCGGCGCCTTCTTCGACCTCAAGGCGGCGGGCTTCCGCGACCCCCTGCTGGTCTCCACCACCGACGGCGTCGGCACCAAGCTGAAGATCGCCATCGACACCGGCCAGCATGACGGCGTCGGCATCGACCTGGTCGCCATGTGCGTGAACGACCTGGTGGTCCAGGGCGCCGAACCGCTGTTCTTCCTCGACTACTTCGCCACCGGCAAGCTCGACGTGACAGCGGCGCGGACGATCATCGCCGGCATCGCCCAGGGCTGCAAAGAGGCCGGCTGCGCGCTGGTCGGCGGCGAGACGGCGGAAATGCCCGGCATGTATGCCAAGGGCGACTACGATTTGGCCGGCTTCGCCGTCGGCGCGGTGGAGCGGGACGAGGCGCTGACGGGCGCCGAGGTGGCGGAAGGCGACCTGGTGCTCGGTCTCGCCTCGACCGGCGTGCATTCCAACGGCTTCTCGCTGGTGCGCAAGGTGGCGGAGCGCTCCGGCCTCGCCTGGGACGCGTCCGCGCCCTTCGCTCCCGGAAAGACGCTCGCCGAGGCGCTGCTGACGCCGACGCGCATCTACGTGAAGAGTATCTTGGCGGCGATCAAGGTCGGCGGCGCGAAGCAGCGCAACATCAAGGCCCTCGCGCATATCACCGGCGGCGGCCTGGTCGACAACGTGCCGCGCGTACTGCCCGATACCCTGCAGGCGGAGATCGACGGCGCCAGCTGGGAATTGCCGGCGGTGTTCCAATGGCTGATGCAGACCGGCGGCGTGCCGGTCGCCGACCTCATCCGCACCTTCAATTGCGGCATCGGCATGATCGCCGTAGTGGCGCCGGAGGCGGAAGCGCGCGTCGCCCGCGTGCTCGGCGAGCATGGCGAGCAGGTGCGCCGCATCGGCCGCATCGTGCGGCGGCCGCGCGGCGGCGAAGGCTGCGTCGTGAAGAACGTCGCGTGGTAAGCCGCCCATGGTTGGTTCAATGGGGGCGCTGAAAGTCGCGGTGCTGATCTCCGGGCGCGGCTCCAATCTGCAGGCGCTGATCGATGCCTTCGGCCCGCAGGTGGCGGATTCGCCCGTGCAGATCGTGCTGGTGCTTTCCAACCGGCCCGCCGCGCAGGGCCTCGAGCGCGCCGCCAAGGCCGGCCTCAAGACCGAGATCGTCGACCACAAGGCCTTCGCCTCGCGCGAGGATTTCGACGTGGCGATGGATCGCGAGATCCGCGCCGCCGGCGCCGAGCTGGTGGTACTGGCGGGCTTCATGCGGCTGCTGAGCGAAGGCTTCGTGAACGCCTGGCGGGACCGGATGATCAACATCCACCCGGCGCTGCTGCCCGCCTTCCCCGGGCTCGACACCCATCGGCGCGCCCTCGATGCCGGCGTCAAGCTGCATGGCTGCACCGTGCATTTCGTGCGCCATGAGACCGACACCGGGCCGGTCATCGCCCAGGCCGCCGTGCCGGTGCTGCCCGGCGACGACGAGGCGGCGCTGGCGGCGCGCGTGCTGTGGGCCGAGCATAGGCTCTATCCCCTGGCCCTGCGCCTGATCGCCGAAGGCAAGGTGCGGGTCGAAGGCGAGCGCGCGATCGTCGACGACGGCGCCGCCGCCGATGCCGTTCTGATCAACCCACCGCTGCCCTGAGGCGGTCATGCGCGCCAGGCCTCGTTACCGCTTGCGCGCCTTCGCCCCGCTCATCCTGGCGCTTTGCGCCTGCGAACCGGACGCCGCCTTCGATCACTATGTCCTCGCGCTCAGCTGGCAGCCGGCCTTCTGCGAGGCCAATGCGGAGCGGCCGGAATGCCGGAGCCTCGCCGTCGGCGATTTCGCGGCGCGCAACCTGGCGCTGCACGGCCTGTGGCCGAGCGCCAGCGCCAGCGAGCATCCGGCCTATTGCGGCGTCGCGGCGGCGGCGCGCGACCTGGACATCGCCGGTCAATGGTGCGCCCTGCCCACGTCTGGCGCCGACCAGGAAACGCAGGACGATCTGGCGCAGCTGATGCCGGGCGCCAGATCGTGCCTCGACCGCCACGAATGGCTGAAGCACGGAACCTGCTCCGGCCTCGATGCGGATGCCTATTTCGACCGCTCCGCCCGGCTGACCGAGGCAGTCCAGGCGACCCGGCTGGGCGCGCTGCTCAGCGCCCATGTCGGGCGGGAGATTCCGCTACGGGACATCCTCGATGCGTTCCAGGAGGAATTCGGGCAGTCGGCCGGCGCCGCCCTGACGGTAACCTGCCGGCGGGACGGCGGGCGCGCCTATCTGGCCGAAATTCGCCTCGCGCTGCGGCCCGAGGCCTTGGACAAGCCCTTGTCGGGGAACAGCCTTTTTACCGCGCGCGGCGATCCCCGCGGCGGCTGTCCGAGCCGCGTGGTGATCGACCGGGCCGGCCCCGGCTGATCGCGGCCGGTGGCTCATCGGACGGCAACTTGCGCGCGGCGGAGGCGTCGGCTAGATAGGTCTCGACTGGATGCAGATTGGAGCGACACCGATGGCCACCGAACAAGACCAGTTTCTCGCCAGCAAGCAGCAGACGTGGCAGGGCTTCGGCCGGCTGCTGTTTTGGGGCACCATCGCCGCGGCGATCGCTACGCTGGTCGCGGTGCTGTTCGCCATCTAAGGGAGCGGCCCGCCGCGCGGGTTGCCGAAATGAAAACGGCGTCAGGCCAGGCCTGACGCCGTTTCCTTGTCTGTTGCGGACCGGCTCAGCCGACGATCTCGATGCCGCTGAAGAAGAAGGCGATCTCGATCTTCGCATTGTCCGGCGAGTCAGAGCCGTGCACCGAATTGGCCTCGATCGATTCAGCGAAATCCTTGCGGATGGTGCCCGGCGCGGCATTGGCCGGGTTGGTGGCGCCCATGACTTCGCGATACTTGGTAACGGCATTCTCGCCCTCAAGCACCTGAACGACCACGGGCCCGCTGGTCATGAAATTGCAGAGGTCGTTGTAGAACGGGCGCGCGGCATGCACCTCGTAGAACTTCTCGGCCTGGGCGCGGCTCAGCCACAGCCGCTTCTGGGCGACGATGCGCAGGCCCGCGGCCTCGATATGGGCGTTGATCTTGCCCGTGAGATTACGGCGCGTGGCGTCCGGCTTGATGATCGAGAAGGTGCGTTCCTTGGCCATAATCCTTGAGCTCCTGTTGGCGAAACTGGCGCGGGGTTATATACAGTCCGCCGCCAGCTAGCAACTTGGGCTGAAATCCCGGCCGGAGCCGCATGTCCGGCGCTGGAAATATTGAGAAAAGGCCGGATTCCGGACCATGTTAACCATCACCGATCTGACCTGCCGCGTCGCCGGGCGGCCCCTGCTGGAAGGTGCCAGCCTGACCCTGCCCGCCGGGCACAAGGGCGGCCTGATCGGGCGCAACGGCACCGGCAAGACGACGCTCCTGAAGCTGATCGCCGGCGAGATCCAGGCCGATACCGGCGAGATCCGCCTGCCCAACAACGCGCGCATCGGGCGCATCGCCCAGGAGGCGCCGAGCGGGCCGCAGAGCCTCTTGGAAACCGTGCTCGCCGCCGACACCGAGCGCGCGAAGCTGCTGGACGAGGCGGAGCACGCCACCGACCCGCACCGCATCGCCGACATCTACCAGCGCCTGCACGAGATCGGCGCCCATGCGGCCCCAGCGCGCGCCGCACAGATCCTGCACGGTCTCGGCTTCGACGCCGCGGCGCAGGAACGGCCCTGCAGCGATTTCTCCGGCGGCTGGCGCATGCGCGTGGCGTTGGCGGCGCTGCTGTTCCAGGCGCCGGACCTGCTGCTGCTGGACGAGCCGACCAACCACCTCGATCTCGAAGCTACCTTGTGGCTGGAGGATTTCCTCAAGCGCTATCCCTATACCGTGCTGCTGGTGAGCCACGACCGCGATCTGCTGAATGGTGCTGTCGACAAGATCATCCATCTGCACGACCGCAAGCTCACCATGTATACGGGCGGCTACGACGATTTCGAACGCCTGCGCAGCGAAAGGCTCGCCTTGCAGGCCGCGGCGGCGGCGAAGCAGGACGCGCAACGCAAGCACATGCAGGCCTTCATCGACCGCTTCCGCTACAAGGCGAGCAAGGCGCGCCAGGC